>JBLNAU010000129.1:0-10408 GCA_050259515.1 Syntrophothermus sp. | reverse complement strand
ATGCATATGAAAAGCCCTGGGACACCTGCAAAATACGAGTGGCATTTTGGATGCCGCAGTTGACAAACTGCTGCTCAAGAAGCGTATCGAGCTGCGCGCCGGTCAAAGTCATGGTCACCATGCTGTTCCCGAAGGGCTGGACCGTAAACATTTCGCCATAGGTCACATTTCCATCCCCTTCGCCAGCCGGACTCCCGGCATAGGATAGGTCCGCGCGGATGCCGCCGGGGTTCATGAACGCGACCACAGCATCGCCAAAGCCCGGATCGTCCGTGGCATCCAGCTGGGCGTCAGCAATTACATCCCCAAGTGCGGATTCGCCGGCAGCATTGGTCGCACGCGTCATGTCGGCTGTAATGGATCCAATGATCCGGTTCGCCAGCGGGGCAGCGATCGCGTTGTACTTATTGATCAGCGCGGTCAGCAGGCTGTCCTTCGCAACATCGCGGGTCACAATCCGGTTCTCGGCTTTCATGGTCACCACCTCGCCCGTGTTTCGATCCAGGGAGAGATCGATCTTGGTGACCAGGCGACCGAAGGAGAACGCACTGGTCACGATCTTGTTATCGATCACACAGTTGTAAGGCTGGTGGGTATGGCCGCTGATGACCACATCCACCTCATCATCCAGGCGGTTCACGATGTCGACGATCGGGCCTGAAATGCCATTACATTGATTGATATCTGAAGAGGAGGGGACCTGCGTTCCACCTTCATGGATCAAAACCACGATCGTCTCAACTCCTTTTGCCTTCAGCTCGGGGACAAGTGCATTGACGGTATCTGCCTCGTCCAGGAAATTCAAATCAGAAATGCCGGACGGGGTGACAATGGAAGGCGTGCCCTTGAGCGTCATGCCGATGAAGGCGATCTTGGCGCTACCAAACGAGCGGATTTTATAGGGAGGGAAAATGGTCTTGCCATTATCCTGGCGAACGACATTGGCAGCCAGGAACTGGAAGGAAGCGCCGTCAAAGCCATCGCCGTCCTGACAGCCATCCACAGGATGACAGCCACCCTCCTGCAGGCGGACCAGCTCATGCCAGCCCTCATCGAACTCATGATTGCCCACTGCATTGAAATCCAGCCCGATCAGGTTGAATGCTTCAATGGTCGGCTCATCATGGAAGAGAGCGGAGAGCAGAGGGCTCGCTCCCACCATATCGCCGGCAGAAACGACCACGGTATTCGGATTGAGTGCCCGCAGATTCTTGATATGGGTGGCTAGATATTCCACCCCACCGGCGTCGATCGTCCCGACTCGACCGGAGGACCCTGTAGGCGGAAAAAGATTGCCATGAAAATCGTTCAATGCCAGAAGTTGAACGTCCACGGTAGGGGAAGGCTTTGCACCCGCCGGGATCACCGCCAGAGCGGCAACCAGCGCGAGCATTAGTATGACAAGTACGATAGGTAGCGACTTTTTCATTGATTCTCCTCTATAATATTGATTGTTAACAAGCATGGAAATTTGGTATAAAGCTCCCCTCCCATTTGAACGGTGCACCTCCTTAGATGAATATACAGCTTCCCCGGCAAAAGGTGAGCCCATTATACCTGAGATAGCTTTATATCTCAGTAAATCTGTCACATTTATCGCATTAAGGTCGAAAGACAAGACCTCCGCTGGGAATCTATCCGTCTGTTGTGGAATAATTCAGACTGGATGAATTAAAGTCAAGGAGACGCGCTTGGCATTCAAAAGATGGTTATATCGCGGAGGCCACCCAAATGGACTGGCAAAAATAATCAACAAAGGTTGGGCCTCCATCCATACCATGGGGATTTTCCCCAACTTCATGGTCACGCTGGAAGTGACGGGCAGACAGTCAGGAAAAAAGATCGATTTTCCACTGGCCATGACCCTGCTCCACGGCGAAAGATATCTGGTGTCGATGCTGGGGGAAAACACGAACTGGGTCCGAAACGTCCGGGCAGCCGGGGGAAGAGCAATCCTGCGGCATGGGATCCGCGAGCAGGTTTTTCTTGCCGAGGTGGACGTCAGCCAGAGAGCGCCAATCCTGAAGGCATTCCTACAGCGCGCTCCGGGCGCCCGGCCCCATATACCGGTCAGCAAGGATGCACCTGTTTCAGAGTTTGAAAAGATCTCTACCCGTTATCCCGTGTTTAGAGTTGAAACGATCCATGACGGATCTTGAAAAAGTGTAACCTCTCCGATCGGACAGTTGTTGCTTTTTTCGTTTTGAAGGCGTACAATCCGTCCATTATTTGGATAGATCATCCTATCGTTTGAAGAACCGACCATAAACATACCAGGACATACGGGGTAGAAAGATCAACAGGAAAGGAGGCGCTTCCCACTACTTTTAAACATTTCACCGCAGACGGCCCTTCATGGATGCAGTTCACAGCAGGTCGTATTTACTCAACCCAAAGGAGAATATGCTGTGATGAACAAACCCATCAAATGGATAGGTATTCTTATCCTGCTCCTGCTCGTATCCAGCCCTGCCCTCGCAGCAGGCAGCCTCTCACCGGTCAGCCTGGGGACGATCGATGCTGCGAAAACTGCCACCTACTCAAATCCATTATCCATTCAAATCCCCGGCGATGGGAGCGTCGAAAGCTGTGCCGATCCGTCCATCATCCACGCCCAGGCACCGGATACCTACTGGTACATGTATTGCACCACGGATCCGCTCAATGACAGCGACAAGACCAACGGCAATTTCAACTTTCATCTCATCCCCATGCTGCGCTCGAATGACCTGGTCAAATGGACATACATGGGCGATGCGTTCGCCGCGCGGCCCGAATGGGTGGCCGATGACGCGGGACTGTGGGCACCGGAAATCAAATTCTTCAACGGTAAATATTACCTCTATTACACCGCCTCCTGGACCGATCTACCCGGGGGCGGCAGCGCGATCGGTGTGGCGACCAGCGACAGCCCTCTCGGCCCCTGGCTGGACAGCGGCACACCGGCGGTGGAGCCGCATGAAGCTCCGTGCTGCGCAAACTCAAGACGCTGGGTCTTTGATCCGGATGTAGTGCAGGATAACGGCCAGCTCTATATCTTTTATGGAAGCTATTTTGGCGGCATTTCCGCCCGAACCCTGAGCCCGGACGGATTACATTCCGATCCAGCCAGCCAGGTACAGATCGCAATTGCCAACCGCTATGAGGGCACAGAGGTCGTCAAGCATGATGGCTACTGGTATCTGTTCGCCTCGGCCACCAACTGCTGTAACGGACCGCTCACCGGCTACAGCGTCTTCGCCGGCCGTTCCCAGAATATACTGGGGCCTTATGTCGACCGGGATGGCGCGGCATTGCTGGCAGGGCGCGTAGGCGGGACACCGGTCATCAGCATGAACGGCAACCGCTGGGTGGGACCGGGCCATAATGCCGTCTTCCAGGACTTCAGCGGCCAGTGGTGGACGGTCTATCACGCGGTGGACCAGAATGATCCTTATTTTGCCGGTGCGACCGGGTTTACCAAGCGACCGGTATTGCTGGATGCGCTCGATTGGGTGAATGGCTGGCCCACGGTCCGCGGCGGTTTGTGGGCTTCGGATACCAAGCAGCCGGTTCCAGCCGCGCAGCCTGGGACACAGACCAAGTACAAAGTCAAGAGCCCTCCCCAGGACCAGCCAGCCGGTTTGCTCACCTCCCTATCCGATGAATTCAACGGCGCACTGGGCACCCAATGGAGCTGGGTGCGTGAGCCTGCACCCGGCACCTACTCGGTCTCAAGTGAATCCTTTGACTTCCAAACCCAGGCGGCGGATCTCTATGTGGACAGCAACAATGCGTCCGTTCTCCTGGAGTCCGCACCCAGTGGAAACTATATCGTGGAAACAAGAGTCAGGTTGGACCTGCCAGCCGAGGGATGTTGCTTCAACTACGTCCAGGCCGGGCTGGTCATCTATGGGGACGATGACAACTTCATCAAGCTGGCTCACGTCTCCATCTGGGACACGCGCCAGACCGAGTTCGCCAAGGAGCTTGCCCCTGTGCCTGAGGGCTACCCGCGATACGGCAATACCGTGGTAGGCTCCCCGGACGAATGGACGTATCTACGCATCGTAAAACGGAGCAACAGCCAGGGCGAGCTGTACACCGCTTACACCAGTCGTGATGGTGTCAACTGGGTCCGAGGCGGCGCCTGGACACACCAGATCGGTTCGAACGCGAAGATCGGACTCGTATCCATGGGCGGCTCCGGGTTCACCGCAAACTTTGATTACGTGCATGTCTACTCTTTGAGCGATTAAGTACTCCCCACTGCTTTAAAAACAGGGCACATCTCTATATGAAGATGTGCCCTGTTTCGCTGTATGCCATCATTTTTTGATCAAACTGTCCAGGACCTCGAGCAGCTTTTCCTGCCAGTCGTCCTCCTTGCCGATCGCAGCCCAATAGGCATTTTTCCCACCGCGTATCCCCGGCCCGAGGTCGGGCAGCCGTTCGATATCCCTGCCATCTGCCGAGGCAGGATAACGCAATACGGCCTGCCCGCTCTCCCAACTGACAGCCGTGAGGCCCGCCTCTTCCGCCCGCAGCTTGACGCGCATTTGATAGAACAGATTCGCCACCATCTCCGGCAGCTCTCCAAAGCGATCCTGGAATTCGGAGGTCAGTGCATCGATCTCGGTCTCATCCCGCAAATCTGCAATGCGGCGATAGAGTCGCAGGCGTAGATCCTGGTCGGGGATGTAATCGGCCGGGATGCCAACTGCCAGCGGCAGATCCACGTTGACTGGCATGGAGATCGGCTGGGTCAGGCTTGCAAACGCTTTGTCGATCCTCTCTTTATCCTCTTTCCCCTTGCCATCCTTGCCCGCCGCTTCCCATCTGCGGATCTGCCGGACCGCGTCAGCCAGCAGGCGGGTATAGAGATGGAAGCCAACCGCCTGGATATGACCGGATTGGCGTGTGCCGAGCAGTTCACCCGCGCCGCGGATCTCCAGGTCGCGCATGGCGATCGAGTATCCTGCGCCAAGCTGGGTATTCTCAGCGATCACTTCCAACCGCTGCTGTCCCTCCAGGGTGGGTGAAAGCTTCTTATGGCGGAAAAAGTAGGAATAGGCGCGGGCTGCGCCGCGTCCGACGCGGCCGCGCAATTGATAGAGCTGTGCCAGGCCGAACGTGTCGGCTCGATCCACGATCAGGGTATTGGCATTCGGGATATCGAGGCCGGATTCGATGATCGTTGTCGAAAGCAGGATATCCGTTTCACCCATATTGAAGCGGTGCATCACCGAGGCAAGCTGGTTCTCGGGCATCTGTCCATGGCCCACATCCACCCGCGCTTCCGGGACAAGCTGGCTCAAATGCATCTTCATCGCGTCGATCGTGTTCACCCGGTTATGGACAAAAAAGACCTGTCCGCCACGCTCCAGCTCGCGCAGGATGGCCTGGCGGACCAGCTTGGGGGAATAGGGCCCCACATGCGTGTCGATGGGCAGGCGCTCCTCCGGCGGGGTGTTGAGGTTCGAGATATCGCGGACGCCGGTCAGCGCCATATACAGCGTGCGGGGGATCGGCGTCGCCGTGAGCGTCAGCACATCCACTTCGGTGCGCAGTTTCTTGAGATGCTCCTTGTGGGTCACACCGAAGCGCTGCTCTTCGTCGATAATGACCAGGCCGAGATCCTTGAACTGGACATCGGCCGAGATCAGCCGGTGCGTGCCGATCACGATATCGACTTCGCCAATGGATAATCGGTGCAGGATGGAGGTCTGTTCACGCGGCGTGCGGAAACGGGAGAGCATTTCCACGTTGACCGGGAAGGCAGCCAGGCGCTGCAGAAAGGTCTCGTAATGCTGCTGCGCCAGGACGGTTGTCGGAACAAGGATGGCAACCTGTTTGCCATCCATCACTGCCTTGAAAGCCGCGCGTAAAGCCAGTTCCGTCTTGCCATACCCCACGTCCCCGCACAACAGGCGGTCCATCGGGCGTGTGGATTCCATGTCCCGCTTGATCTCGACCAGCGCACGAAGCTGGTCTTCCGTTTCGACATACGGGAACGAATCCTCCAGCTCTTTCTGCCAGGTGGTATCAGGCTTGAAGGAATATCCTTTTACGACGTTGCGGCGCGCGTATAGATCGAGCATCTCCTGGGCGACCTCGATGACGGCCTGTTTGACACGTCCCTTCTTCTCCTGCCACTCCTGTCCTCCCAGCCGGTCCAGCGCAGGGACGGCGCCTTCGGCACCCACATAGCGAGTCAGCCGGTCAGCCTGGTGGACCGGGACATAAAGCTGTCCCCCACCCTCATATTCGACGGCAAGGAACTCACGAATGAGGCCATCCAGCTCCCGCTGCACCAGCCCGCCGAAACGGCCGATGCCATGATCGATATGGACCACATAATCACCGACCTGAAGATCGGCATATACCGACTCAGGGGTTTCGGCTACCGGTCGCTGGCGCATACGCGGCTGAGGCCGTTCCCAGCCAAATACCTCCGAATCGGTGATCAGGTGAAGCGAGCGACCATCCTCTCTCAGGATAAATCCCTCAGAGAGGGAGGCTTCCATAAATTGAGGCACAAAATGAGCGCCAGATGACTCATCCTCCAGGGGGCGCTCCAGCCAAAGCTCCTGAAGGCGGTTCGCCTGGCGGGAGATGACAATGGATTGTTCTCCCTTTTCGAAAAGGGAGACGAGATAATCGATGAATTGTTTCAGCCTACCGCCGAACCGCTCGTCATGGCTGAAGCTCGCGGAGAGGCGGTCTTCCGTCTCTTCGTCGGCTTCCAGCTGGGTCGAATATCCCAGCTCCAGGAACGAACGCGAATGGAAGTTATCGAGCAGATCGGGCCAGGTGATGTACGGGAGGGGAAAGTCTGCCGGAAGAATCTCCTCCTGGATACTTTCATTCCTCAGCTTGACCGCCTGCTCCTCCACCTCGGCCACCATGCTTTCCACGACCGAGAGGTCGTCGACCAACACCAGGGACTTTTGCGGGAGATAATCCAGCAGGCTGGCAGGTTGTTTGTGCAGAAGAGGAATATGGAACTCAGATAATTGTTCCTCGGTGGTAAGACCGGCTGCATCCGACACGATATACTCGCGTGCCGGTGTCACCAGGATCGATTCCAGGTTCTCGATGGTCCGCTGGGAGGCAGGGTCAAATTTGCGAACTGTTTCGATCTCATCCCCAAAGAAATCCAGGCGGACGGGAAGCTTTTCAGCGGGCGTCCATAGATCGAGCAGACCGCCGCGGCGGGAGAACTGTCCCGGCTCGAGGACGGTGTTGGTGCGCTGGTAGCCAATATCGGCCAGGTAATGCAGGATCGAATCGGGCTGGGCCGTCTGGCCTACGGCAAGCTTCCTGCAGGCTTTGAGAAAATCGCGGCGGGGAAGCGTACGCGTCATCAAAGAGCGCGCCGACGTAACAAAGACCGGCGGCACCTCCGGCTTCTGTGCGAAGGGAAGGTGATAGGCAGCCAGCGCCGTAAGGGTGTGAAGCCGTTCCCTGCGGGTGGTCACGCCCCAGGCAGCCTGCTCATAGAACAACGGATTGGGCTCTGCAAAATGGTAGCGCGGCGATTTGATCCAGAATCCCAGCTCATCGAAAAGAGACAGCGAATGATCGGCGCGGTCCGTGATGAGCAGGATCGGGCGGTTGAGATCCTGGTGCAGCGCGGCCAAGACCGGCAGGCGGGCGGCGCGCGGCAGTCCCAGGCCCGGCAGTTGTTTTCCATCTGCCTGGACCCGTTTCAGCAATTGCTGATAGGGAGAAAGGGAGCGAATCTTTTCGAGAAGAATTTCCATAGCTATTTTTGCTCCGTTTCAATGGAGCCGTTATATTTATTCATTGCCTGGTTGACCCCATGGACCACAAATTCCAGCGCGGCATCTGCGGCGCGGTCGAGGATCTCGGAGAGGATCTTCATTTCCTCGCGCGAAAAGTTCTGCAGCACGTATGCAGCCGGGTCCATCCTGCCCGGCGGGCGGCCGATACCGAGACGCAGGCGGGGGAAATCGTTCGTGCCCAGCTGCTCGATCGTTGAAGCCATGCCCCTCTGCCCGCCGGGGCCTCCCTTTGGGCGGACGCGTAGGGTTCCAAAGGGAAGATCCAGGTCGTCATGAGCGACCAGCATGTTCTCGATCGGGACCTTGTAGAAATTGAGCAATCCCTGGGCGGAATGGCCGGACAGATTCATATAGGTCTGCGGCTTGGCAAGGATCAACTTGCGATCCTGGTACACCGCCGTGGTCACAATCGCCTTGGATTGGACCTTCATCCCACGCGCGTCGAGACGCACCGCCAGACGGTCAAGGAACATAAAGCCAAAATTGTGACGGGTATCCCGGTATTCACGACCGGGGTTTCCAAGACCAATGAGCAGATAGGTATTGTCAGGTGTCATGTTTGAGGTTCCAGGTTAAAAGCGACGGATGCGAAAAATAAGTCCTGCCAGAACGAACATGCCGATGATGACCAGGGCACCGCGACCGAAGCTTGAAAAAACAGTGCCTTGATCGAGCGAAACCGGGTTGGCTGGTAGAGGAGTCGGCGTGGAACGCGGCAGGTCGGTGGGCGTCGGCGATGCAGCCAGAAGGAACGGGGTCGGCACGAGAACGGTCACTTCTCCCGGTGTGGAAGTCGGTGCAGGCGTTGGGGCCGGCTGGGCATCGTTTTGCAAGACGATTGGCACCGTCACCTCCTGGACCGAGCCGTCTCCCAGGAAAATCCGCAGCCGCAGGATGTAGTTCCCATCGGTAATGGTCGTCGTGTCCCAGGTATAGAGAGGAGAGTCAAAAACAGGCTGGGACAGGGTCTGGATGGGGAACCAGGTTTCCACCGGAGCGTTTGCATAGGAAAAATCCAGCTGGGCCGAAAGGAAGTTCGATAGGCTTGTTGTGCCGATGATATTGACCTGCCCGCGCAGAACTTCTCCCGGCTTGGGCGAGGAGATCCCAATGGGCTGTGAATCCTGGGCAGCCAGGAGGAAGAACAACAGCGGCAAAATGACAAAAGACTTTTTCATCAGCCGAACAAGTAAGTTTAACATGAAGCAAAGCACGGGTCAAATTATCCTGACGGGACATGCCAAACGAATTGAACTTTTTGCGCTATTCTCCCGGATTTTGAAGTATGGTAAACTACGGCTGCATTCAGTCACAGCAATCTTCATTTGAACTTTGATTTCGCCTTCAGCTCCCATGAACGGTCTGGCAGCTACTTTACGGCGGCAGGAGAACATGCATGACAAGAAATCGCGCTGAATTGATGGTGGAGCGCCTGCGCAATATGCAAGCCGCCGCACCCGATATCGAAGCATCCGCGGTTGTTTCCGTCGATGGCCTCATCATGGCTTCTGCCCTGCAGCAGGGTGTGGAGGAGGATCGCGTCTCGGCCATGTCGGCTGCGATGCTGAGCCTCGGGGAACGCATCTCCTCCGAACTGGGCCGTAAAGGACTGGAACAGGTCTATATCAAGGGTAGCAAGGGATCGATCGTGCTGACCTCGATCGGCGAGGAGGCCGTTCTCACCGCCCTGGCCCGCCAGGATGCCAAACTGGGCATGATCTTCCTGGAAATGCGGCGGGCTGCCGAAGACATCTTTAAACTGGTTGGATGAAAAAGATAGCGAACCAGTCACCCACACGCAACGCAATCCCCGATGGGGAGGGCTTCACCGCCCTCCCCATCTAATTTAACCCTCACCCCTGCCCCTCTCCCGGCGGGAGAGGGGTGACTTTTTGGAAAGGTAAATAATGACAACAAAATATTTATTTTATACGGGTGGCGTGGTTTCCTCCGTCGGCAAGGGTGTGACCGCGGCGGCGACCGGACTTTTGCTGAAGGAGCGCGGGCTGAAGGTGGCAGTCCAAAAACTGGACCCGTACATCAACGTCGACCCCGGTACGATGAGCCCCTACCAGCATGGTGAGGTCTATGTGCTCGACGACGGCGCCGAAACAGACCTGGACCTGGGACACTACGAGCGCTTCATCGATATCCGCCTCAGCCGCTCGAGCAATTTCACCAGCGGACAGGTGTACGCCGAGATCATCGGCAAGGAACGGCGTGGAGATTTCCTGGGCGGGACGATCCAGGTGATTCCCCACATCACCAACGAGATCAAGCGCCGGGTGGCCGGCATTGGCAAGGAGACCGGGGCGGATGTGGTCATCGTGGAAGTGGGGGGAACCGTGGGAGATATCGAATCACAGCCCTTCCTGGAAGCTCTTCGGCAGCTGCGCAACGAGGTGGGACGTGAAAACGTATTCTTCATCCATGTGACCTGGCTGCCTTATATCGGGGCCACCGGAGAGATCAAGACCAAGCCCACCCAGCACTCCGTCGCCGCGCTGCGCTCGATCGGTATTTCTCCCAACATGATCATTGCCCGCTCCGATTACCCCATGGACAAGGAGCTTTGCGACAAGATCGCTCTGTTTTGCGACGTGGAGAAAAAAGCGGTCATC
>JBLNAU010000128.1:0-4220 GCA_050259515.1 Syntrophothermus sp. | reverse complement strand
GTCCAGGGAGCAGGGGATAGCAAATTACAGGGGGGAGCGATCCGGTAGGATTGCCTCTCATCGCCTTGCGATGTAAGGCTGAAGTCGCCGGTTAATTTCAGGAGGTCGAGCAACCCATCGGTGGCATTCGTGACGACAAGCCGCAGGGCAATCAGATTTTCGCCCTTGCGCAGATAAGGAGTGATCTCCACGGCCTTCATTTGCGCATCCACCTGGCTGCGCACGGGCCTGGCCGAAACCGGCTCGCCGTTGACATAGAGCGACCACTCCGAGCCGGCGAAGCCGTCCACGAGCATCGTGAGCTTGGGGGGCAGGTAGTCAGCCTGGAAGGAAATGCGGTACCAGACCGGAATGGGGTAGTCGGTCTCAGGCTCGGATGGCAGCTGATAAGACCAGGCACCCGGGACCATGGGCAGCCATCCGTTTGTATCTCCGTCCGGCCTGGCGTATGCCTCCCATCCGGTGCCCTTCCTCTCCGGAGTAGCAAGCCACTTGCCGATCACCAAAGCATTTTTGTTCTCGGTCCTGAACTCCCATTCCCCATCCAGTTCCAATATAGGGGCAGGCTCGTCAGTCTTGAAGTCGATCCGTTTTTGTTGCCCTCCCTTTTCGATCATCGCGAACGCTTCACGGACACGGCCAAATCCTGTCAATTGTGATTCGGTCAGGGAGTCGATATTCAGGTTGGTCTCGATGACCCGCGAGCCGGTGTCTGGTTTAACCAGGACGAAAGCAGACCCGACCGGGGCAAGCTCCAGCTCAAAGCGGGTCCGGCCATCCATCACTGTGGATGGAGCGATCAGTCGCTCGGACCCGGTGGATGGATCCCATACTATGGGCTGGACGCTCCCAGGCAAACGCACCTGTGCTTTCTGCGCAGAATACGTTGGATTGATCAAGAAATAAATATCCTGCCCATCCTGCTGGCGGTGAAGATAGAACACTTCCCGGTTGTCAATGATCACATCCGGCTCGACCAGGAGGCCAAGTGCCTGTTGGAGAGTGTCGGCAACCGCCTCCCGCTCCCGATTCACTTCGTCGGTAATCTCCTGGCGCTCGCCGTGCTCCGGGGCAAAGAAATAGCGGCTGGAGGCTTCGCGCTCCGATTCGATCACAAAGAACGGGCTCTCTGTCTGGCCCGGAAGGCCAAGCTGCTGCTGGATGCGCATGGGAAGCTGGCGGGCAAGCGCATAACTGCGCAGGAAGGCGGTCTTCCCGCCGCCGGAAATCTGCCGCTGCAGCAGATCGAGGCCGGTCTGTTTCTGAAAACTCTGCTGGGTTTCCACTGGATCGATGCCGAAGAGCGAGCGAACACGGTCGGATGCGTCCACCAGTTCGGTGACTTTGCCAGCTTTCACAAAGGCTTGATCGGGCAGGAAAATCATTCCCAATACCCGGCCGCCCTGCGCGGTGAATTTTTCAAGCAGCTCCAGTGTGCTGATCTTGATATGGGCCATGGGCGGAAGGACCAGCAGCTCATAAGCTTCATCCCGGATGCGGATGGTATTGCCCTCCAGCTCGGCACTGGCAAACATATCCTCATCGAGATAATCAAAGTCATAATGTAAACGGAGCAGCAGGTCCGTCAGGGTATTGAAATCAAAATTCGTGCGGTCGCCGAGTGCATTATGAGATTGGGGGGTGTACGTTGCGAACATGGCGTTCATCGGCCAGAGCACGGCCACCTTGGCCACATGCTTCCCGCCGGAGAGCATGTGGCTCAAACGACTGATATAGTTCGAGAAGTCGCCGTAATAATTCCACCAGGGATATTGATAGAACATGGATGGCGGCCAGTCGCGCTTGCGTGGACCCTCCAGGGTGTAGTGGAACCCGTGCGGGTTGAGTAAATTCACGCCGAGCAGGTATTCCCAGTCGGCGATCCATTTCATGCGCTGCATGGTTGCATCCATAAAGATACCGCCAAACGATTCACACAGCAGGCGCGGACTGCCCAATTGGTGGGCTGCTGAACTGCCGACTTTCATCGCCACGTGTTCATCAGGCCGGTCGCGGTTGCCGATGATGGGGTAGAGGTGATCGACTCCGATCACATCCATATGCGGGTAATGTTTGAAGAGATTGCCTTCCACCCGGATCAGCCGCCGCAGCCATTCTTCGTATAGCAAATGTCCGGTAAAGAGTACATTGTGCTGCTGGCACCATTCATGGATCTGTTTATAGAAGGCGTTGCTGTAGAAATCGGTCAGCGTGTTGTAAAAGTCATAACGGATTCGGGCGCTATCGGGACTGATATCAAAAAAGAGATCCGGCAGGCGGGGGCGCAGGTTGTAGCCGTTTCGCTCCTGGAATCGGCGGAACATATCCCTGGTCCAGGGGACGACCGGGTTGTCGCCGCCGGTCAGGTAGTAGTGCATCGCCGGCTCGTCGGTGTAGAACCCCAGCATCTGGGTCGACATCTGCTTGTCTACTGCGCTGGCATAGGGATCGTAACCGAGCTTGAGGAATTCGGTGGTCGCTTCCGGATTCATGGCATCGATGTAATAATCGGCGATCTTCTCGACGATGTACATCAACCGCCAGTTGCCGGCCGGGGCCTCCCAGGGGATGACATCTCTGAAGGAGAGGTTGGGAGTGAGATCGATCACTTCACCAGATCCATCCATGCGGATGGCAAAGGCTGCCACCGGAGTCGATTTTTCGAAATCGAGATAGCGGCTGTCGGCGCCGGTCAGGTAGGTGAACCAGGGACCGCGTACGGTCATATTGATGCACTCGATGTAGCGCTGGGCAAGGTCTGGCCTGGCTTGCAGCACGCGCTTGTCTGCAGTACCGCTCGGCCAGTTCATTTCATCGTAGATCCAGGTTTGCAGGCCCAGCTTTTGAGCTTCCTCCACTGCGAAGTGAATCCGGTCGAGGTAGGTTTCGCCAATATAGGTCTCCTCCAGACCGTAACGACCATGGAGAATGATTCCCGGCATGCCCTTTTCACGGAATTCACGCAGCTGATAGCGCATCTCTTCCGGGTCCTGTTCTCCGTTTAAAAACCAAAACGGCAGGATCCCATATTCTCTCGGTGGTTTATAAAAATTGTCCCGGTGGACCGGGAGGGAAGGCCAGGGTTTTGGCTGCATCAATTGCACTCCTTGGGGTTTCCTCAGTTTATTTTGTTGAAGTAAACACAGTGCGACATTGAGGTCGCTTCTCGAAAACAGGCCTCAATGTCGCAATCCAAAAATCTTCATCAACTTTCCATCACGACGGTCGACTTGACGAACCCTTCCGGTTTTTCACAGGCAGTCTGAAAGGCTTGATTGATCTCGTTGAGTGAAAAGCGATGGGTCACAAGCTCATCCAAAGTCAGGCGACCGGAGGTCAGGAGGCGCATTCCAATCCGCATGCCGCGCATAATGGTGGAGATCTCGCGGAAATGGGCATTGTGGATCTGGAAGGCCATCCAGTTCCAGTAGGCCAGGGGGAGCTCTCGCATCCCGCCCTGGTGAAAGCCCACGATCACAACCTTCCCGCTCATGCGGGTGACGTCACCGAGCAAAGTAAGCGGAGCTTGAGCCCCCGTCGCTTCGAAGCTGACATCTGCGCCCTGGCCGTCGGTCAATTCCTTTACGACCTGCGGCAGGGATTCATCTCTTACATCCACCACGCGCCTGGCGCCCATTTTCTTGGCGCGCTCCAGCGCGTCGGGACGGGTGTCGGCCACGATGACATGTCGCGGCCCTTTCAACTGGACCAGCTTCTGCACCAGATTGCCCATGAAACCGGCGCCGATAATGACCACATCGTCGCTCAAGGAGAGGTTCGCCATCTCCACGGCATTGACGGAACAGGACAGCGGCTCGGCCAGCGCCAGGTCGAGCGGCAGGTTACCGGCAGGGAAACAGTATTCTGCCTTGACGGCTACGAACTCTGCGAAGCCCCGGCTTGTGACCCAGGCCCCCACGCGATCCCCTGGCTGAAAAGAGTCAACCTTTGCGCCAGCCCTCTCGACCACGCCGCTCACCTCATGGCCGATGTATCGTGGATACGTCAGGCCGCTGGCTTTTCCTTCCCACTGGTCCAGCTCGGAGGTGCATACACCACAAGCGGCAACCCGCAGGAGAACCTCATCCGGTGCGATCTCCGGGATGGGTTCCTCCATCACTTCGAAACCACGCGGTGCCTGTAAAACAGCAATTTTCATCTCTTCATCCTTTAAGAGGCAGACAGGATCCGGGCACCGAAGCCGGGCATCGAAACCTTTG
>JBLNAU010000127.1:0-3598 GCA_050259515.1 Syntrophothermus sp. | reverse complement strand
GGTTTTCCACCCCAACGGACGCTATGCCTACCTGGCCTGTGAGCTGAATTCCACAGTGCTGGCTTTTACCTGGGATCCCGAAGGTGGGACACTCGACGAGTTCCAGTCTGTGCGCACGCTGCCGCCGGGCTACGAGGGGAGGAATCTACCCGCCGATATTCATCTGACGCCGAACGGGCAATTCCTGTATGTATCGAACCGCGGACATGATAGTTTTGCCTGCTTTGAGATCTCTCCGGAGAGCGGACTTTTGACCTTGAAATATCATGTCTCCACCGGTGGCAGTGAGCCGCGCGGCTTTGCGATCGACCCGACCGGGAAGTACCTGTTGGCTGCCAACCAGAATTCGAACAGCCTCGTTCCCTTCCTGATCGACCCTGGGATGGGCCATCTATCAACGTTTGGTGATGAGGCGCAGGTCTCCATGCCGGTCTGTGTCAAATTTGCTTAAGGTTTTGCCTGGTCCTGTTTGGGAGCAGTATTCTGTCATAAGCATCCTCTAATTTTCTTCATACATTTTGCTAACTATTGTCCAATACTCGCCTCCTACAATAAATTGTCGGGGAAGCTCTACTATTTAATGTTATTTGTTTGGAGGCAATATGGACCTGAATAAGTACACACAGAAATCGCAGGAAGCAATACTTCATGCACAACAGATCGCCCAGGATTATGGCCATTCGGCCATCGAGCCGGCGCATCTGCTTTTGGCGTTGCTAAGGCAGGACGAAGGGGTCGTTCCTGCCATTGTAAAAAAGGTGGCCGGAGGCGTCCAGGGACTGCGTGATGAATTAACCAGCGACCTGGAAAAGCGGCCGAGGATGCAGGGCTCGAATACCGAAATCGGACTCGCCCAAACGACATCCAATGTTCTGCAGATCGCCGAGCGCTATGCAAAGGGCATGCAGGACGATTATGTATCCACCGAGCATATTCTGCTGGGCTTGACCGAGTCTGTGGAAGGCAGGCGGCTGGCATCCTTTGGTTTGACGAAGGACGCGGTTCTGAACGCGCTCAAATCCATACGCGGCTCGCAGCGCGTGACCAATCAGGAACCCGAATCCACCTACCAGGCGCTGGAGCGGTATGGACGGGACCTGACCGGCATGGCCCGCCAGGGCAAGCTCGATCCGGTCATAGGCCGAGATGAGGAGATCCGCAGAGTGGTGCAGATCCTGACCCGCCGGACCAAGAACAACCCGGCCTTGATCGGTGAGCCTGGTGTAGGCAAGACCGCCATCGTCGAAGGCCTGGCGCAGCGTATTGTCAACGGGGATGTGCCCGAGGGCTTGAAAAAGAAGCGCCTGGTCCAGCTGGATATGGGCGCGCTAATCGCCGGGGCAAAATACCGCGGTGAATTCGAGGAGCGCCTCAAGGCTGTTCTGAAGGAAATCACCGAATCGGAAGGTGAAATTTTATTGTTCGTGGACGAGATGCATACGGTCGTCGGTGCGGGCAAGGCCGAAGGCGCCATGGACGCTGGGAACATGCTCAAGCCGATGCTGGCGCGCGGTGAGCTGCACCTGATCGGCGCAACCACCCTGGACGAGTACCGTCAGAACATCGAGAAGGATCCAGCCCTCGAGCGGCGCTTCCAGCCTGTCCTGGTGGAGGAGCCGAGCGTGGAGGATACGATTTCCATTCTGCGCGGCCTCAAGGGACGCTACGAAGTCCATCACGGCGTGCGCATCACGGACGCGGCTGTGATCGCCGCGGCGACTCTCTCGCACCGCTACATCTCCGACCGGCAGCTGCCCGATAAAGCTATCGACCTGATCGATGAAGCCGCAGCCCGCCTGCGGACCGAGATCGACTCCAAGCCACAGGCCCTGGACGTGGTGGATCGCCAGGTGATGCAATTGGAGATCGAGCGCGAGGCTTTGAAAAAGGAAAAGGACAAGGCATCCAAGGAACGTCTTGGGAAGATCGAGCAGGAGCTGGCTGATCTTCGTGAGCAATCGAAGGCTTTGTCCGCCCGCTGGCAGACCGAGAAACAGGCCATCTCTGAGCTGCGTGCTTTGAAGGAAAAACTGGAACAGACCTACCTGGATATCGAACGAGCCGAGCGCGAAGCCAACCTGGAAAAAGCAGCCCGCTTGCGCTACGGGGAGCTGCGCGATATTGAACAGAAAATCTCCAGCGCTGAAGAGAAGTTGAAAACCCTCCAGCGCGAAGGCGCCCTGCTCAAGGAGGAAGTGGACACTGAGGAGATCGCCGCCATCGTGGCGCGCTGGACCGGCATCCCGGTCACCCGCCTGCTCGAAGGGGAGACGGAAAAATTGATCCACATGGAGGAGCGCCTGCACCAGCGCGTCGTGGGCCAGGATGAGGCGCTGCGGGTGGTCTCGAACGCGGTGCGCCGTGCGCGTGCCGGCCTGCAGGATCCCAACCGCCCGATCGGTTCTTTCATCTTTCTTGGCCCGACCGGCGTAGGTAAAACGGAGCTGGCGCGTGCCCTGGCCGAATTCCTCTTCGACGACGAACACGCCATGGTGCGCATTGATATGAGTGAGTATCAGGAAAAGCATACGGTATCACGCCTGATCGGTGCGCCTCCCGGATATGTTGGTTACGAGGAAGGCGGACAATTGACCGAGGCCGTACGCCGGCGCCCCTACAGCGTGGTCCTGTTCGACGAGATCGAAAAAGCGCACAGTGAAGTATTCAACGTGCTCCTGCAGCTGCTGGACGACGGCCGCCTGACCGATGGCCAGGGACGCACGGTTGATTTCCGCAATACGGTTGTGATCATGACCTCCAACCTGGGCAACCAGCTCTGGGAGGGCGAGCAGGAAGTCACCCGTGACGCGATCAATCGCATTCTGCAAAACCATTTCCGTCCCGAGTTCCTGAACCGCATTGACGAGATCGTTGTCTTCCACCCGCTGACACGCGACCAGCTTTCCGAAGTTGTTGACTTCCAGCTGCAGCGCGTTCGCCAGTTGCTTGCAGATAAAGGTTACTTCCTGGAAGTCAGCCAGGCTGCCAAGGAGTTTCTGGCCGAAGAAGGCTATGACCCGGCGTTTGGCGCCCGTCCGTTGAAGCGGACCATTCAGCGTGAGCTTCAGGATCCGCTGGCCATGAAGATCCTGGCCGGAGAATTCCGCGAAGGCGACGTCATCGAAGTCGACCGGGGGAAGGATGGGCTGGTATTCACCACTGCCGTCCAGGGCGAAGTCGTGGAAGCCTAAACACAAGCCGCAGGTGATGAGCCTGCGGCTTTTTCTCTGATTAACGCAACAGGAAATGCCCGTCCTCGTTTACTTGCTAAGGAGGCAGATATGAAAAAGTCGTTCGTTTTGATCGTGATTTTGCTTGTTCTGCTGACAGCTTGTGGACCGGGGCAGAACTTGGAAGTGACCACTCCGGATTCCACAATTCGCCTGACCACGCCAAGTCCCAATCCCGAGCTCAACAAGCCAGATGAGTCGGGACACGTTGCAGGTCTCATTGTCGGGCTGTGGCACGGTATTATTGCCCCGATCATGCTGATCGGATCGTTTTTTAACCCCGCTCTGCAAATCTACGAAGTGCACAATAATGGTCTGGAGTACAACCTCGGATACCTGATCGGGGTCGCATTGGTGTTTCTGATCCT
>JBLNAU010000126.1:0-3077 GCA_050259515.1 Syntrophothermus sp. | reverse complement strand
GAGATCCACGCTCCAGCCTTTGTCCGCCACATAGCTCTGACAGCGCTTCAGCTGACCGAGGGAGATATCCAGGCCGAAGACCTCACCCACATCCGGGCGGTGGATGATATAGGGCAGGTTCACACCGGGGCCAATGGATACTTCAAGCACGCGACCGCCATGGGGATCGAGCCGGTCGGTGATCTCGCGTCTCCCGGTCGCCTCATCCATACCGATGTAGGCAAAAGCCACTTTTGAGAAGAGACGGTATCCCCAGGAAAACCAGTCATAAAGCCGGGAAAAGTGGCGGTTGAAACCGGTCAACGCCTGAGGCTCCAGGAAGCGCGGGATCCCATCCTTAATGGGAAACTGCCTTTCGCAGCGGGGGCAGATCAAGGCCCCAGCCAGAAGCGGATCCAATCCCTCCTCTTCCTCGCACTCCAGACCGGTACGACAAAACGGACAGGCAGTCACCTCCAGCGCTGTGCGTTTCATAGTTGTCCTCCTCACCAGACAAACGGAAGCAATCGCTTCGTTACTCGTTCATAATTGCTGAACTGGTCACCAAAATGTTCGGCCAGTACTCCATCTTCGATTTGAATCCGGTACACGATGGACGGAAATAAAAGGCCCAGAATGACAACCATGCCTGCCACGCTTGAGTACCCAATCGATAGCCCGAACGCGATCAGCAGGTATCCGGCATAGGCCGGATGACGGAGGAAACGATACGGGCCGTGCATCACCAGTAGCTGACCCTGCACCACGGAGATGTGAGCTGAATAAAAGTTTCCCAGGGTACGGCGGGCCCAGATGAATAAGCCTGTACCCAAAACAATGAGCAGCAAACCAGAAATCTGCATCCAGGCATTGCGCGCCAGGATCCCATTTGAAGAGAGATATTCGATCGGGGGAAGATAGAAGGCTGCGATCATGCCCAGCACAATGAACCAAAAGGAAGCCTCGTTCTTTTCCTGATGCAGCACCTCTCCCCCGGCACGCGGCCCCCAGAACGGAACGCGGCGCACCCAATAGACAACGATCACCCCCAGGAAATAGACCAGGCCGGTACCCAAAAGGAACCAGCCCAGCAGGTTGAAAGGAAGGGTCGCCCACCCCAGCCAGCCCAGAAAAATTGTCATCCCCAGGGTCACAATGACCAGAAAGTAGATTGCGGCGCGGCTCACGTCTGCTCCTTTTTGAACCGCAAACACTCAAATGGAAGCCATCGAACGCGGAATCAGTTTTCCCTTTTATCGGTCTCCAGTAATATGCTCTATGCCCTGTTTGAACAACGTGATGATATGGGGATCTTCGACGGTGTAATAGACTTCCTTGCCATCACGACGGGCAGTGACCAGGTGCATCTGCCGCAGTCCACGCATGTGATGGGAGACTGCCGATTCAGTGATCCCGACCAGGCGGGCGAGCGCGCCGACATTTTTTTCACCATCCAGGAGGGCCGACATGATGCGTACCCGGCTGGTGTCACTGAAGGCGCGGAAAAGCTCTGCCACGTGGGCAGCGGCATGCTCATTGAGGATAAGAGATGGCATGGCCGGCCTCAACATATAAAACAACTGAGCATATGTTCATATGTATTATTATATAACAGAGGCCGCTCTTTTTCAAGAGCCGGAACATTCATGAATCCTGGGTTATCCCAGCGTCATTGCACATCCATCCGCACGCGGGTCGCTCCCCGCGCACAGAACACCGCTATCGGCGTCCCGCAGGATGACCTGTCCCCTGCCGAAGAGCGAGCGGTCAAATCCTGACACGGGGTAAATGGGATGTCCCATATGTTGTAGATCTTCAAATACCTGGCCAGGGATGCCTTCTTCAAGCGCCACCCGTCCACCCGACTCTTCGACGTCGATGCAGAAGCGCGGCAGATCGAGGGCAGATTGAGGATCGAGACCATGGTCCATGAGCGCGGAAAGGACCTGGACATGACCCTGCGGCTGCATAAAGCCGCCCATGACGCCGTAGGAGGCATACAGTGATCCATCCCTGCGTGTCACCATGGCCGGGATGATGGTGTGGTAGGGGCGCTTGCGGGGTTCGAGGGCATTTGGATGGTTCGGATCCAGGCTGAAATTGTGGCCGCGGTTTTGAAGCGTGAAGCCAAAGCCTTTGGGCACGATGCCGGTCCCGAAGCCCCAGTAGTTGCTGTTGATGAACGAGCAGGCATTCCCGGATCCATCCACTACGCTGAGATAGACGGTCCCCGAGGAGGAAACCGGCGTGCCGCGAGCAGGGTCGATCGTAGCGCGCTTTCGGTCGATCCATTTACGGCGCTCCCGAGCATAGTCCTTTGATAGCAATTCCCTGACCGGCACATTCGAAAACAGTGGGTCGGCCACATACCAGCGCGTATCTGCAAAGGCCAGGCGCAAAGCTTCGATCATGAGATGCAGGCGCTCGCTGGAAAGAGGGGCGAGTGCGCTGAGGTCGAACCCTTCCAGGAGATTCAGGGCCAGGAGGGCAGTGAGGCCCTGCCCATTGGGTGGACATTCGTAGACGCGTAATCCGCGGTAATTGACAGAAATCGGTTCCTCCCAGGTGGAGGTGTGGGTGGCGAGATCCTCCAGTGACAGGCTGCCACCGGCTTCCTGGATCACCTTCACAATCGCTTCTGCAATCCGGCCCTGATAGAACGCGCTCCTGCCTTCCCGCCCGATCGTTTCAAGCGTGCGCGCCAGGCTTGGGTTGCGGAAGATTTCTCCCGCCCGCGGGGCGCGGCCATCCAGGGTCAGTTCCCGACCATTCGGTGAGGACATCAGCTGGCGCTGTACGCCAAACGCCCACGAATTTGCGGTGATCGGGCCCACAGGAAATCCATCCTGGGCAAGGCGGATGGCAGGTGCAAGTATCTCCTCCATCGACAGCGAGCCGTGCCTTTCGATCAGATCGAACCAGCCGGCGCATGCCCCCGGGACGGTCACGGTGTGGGCGTGAAAGGGAGGCAGCTCGGTGGAGAAACCCTCTCTCTTCAGCCGGTCCAGCGTCAGGGCGGCGGGTGCGCGGCCCGACCCGTTGAGAGCCGTGACCTTTTTTGTATCCGCAGCGTAATACAGCGCGAACATATCGCCGCC
>JBLNAU010000125.1:0-3552 GCA_050259515.1 Syntrophothermus sp. | reverse complement strand
GATAATGGCCGGTCCAATGTGCTGAAGGATCCGGTGGGCCGTGAAGTGTTCAAGTGTATTCGCTGCGGCGCGTGTGCCAATGTATGCCCGGTGTATAAGAACGTTGGCGGCTTTGCCTACGGCTGGTTCATATCCGGCCCCATCGGGGCGATCCTTTCGCCGCAAATGCTTGGCACGCAGACCGCCCGTGAGCTGCCCTACGCCTCCACGCTGTGTGGTGCCTGTGCGGATGTGTGTCCTGTCAAGATCCCCATCCCAACCATCCTCCGTCATCTCCGCCGCCGCGTGGCACAGGGCGATGATTTTGCAGAAGCAACCATGCCGCTCCCGATCCGCGCCACGGCAGGAATTGCATCCTTCGCACTTGCCCAGAATTGGCTCTACCGGATCGGGACACGCATGCTCCCATATATGATGGCGATTTTCCAACGCGATCACTGGATCCCTTCCGCACCCTACCCGCTCAGCCGCTGGACGACCGCGCGTCCACTGCCTCCGTTCACTGCCGGGTTTCGAAGCTGGTGGGGAAAGGCTCGTTCCCCCAAGGGGAAGGATTCAACCCAATGAGCAATCCTGTTCTTGAAAATATCCGCCGTTCCCTGGGGCGCACCGCCCAGACTCCCCTGGGTCCGCGTCCCGCGATCTACGAGGCGCGCCAGCCTGAAGTCATGGACTCGGAAGCTCTGCGATTTCTGGAAGAGGTGAAAAAGCTTTCGGGCGTTGGAGAAAGCCTCTCTCCGGCAGACCTGGATCATGCGCTCACAACGCTCGTCCACGAACAGAACATTCGCAAGGCAACGGTCTGGGAATCGCCTGCTCTCCGGCAACTGGGAGTCACGGAAATTCTCAATTCCCTGGGGGTGGAACTGATCGCGCCCAATGCAGACAAACACGTAATGGCTCTCTGCGATCTGGGCGTTACGGAAGCCGATTATCTCCTCCCGGAAACGGGGACGCTCGTCCTGCGGTCTTCTGCCGCGAAACCACGAGCCGTCTCTCTGCTTCCTCGTATTCACCTGGCGATCGTGCGGCCTGAAATGCTGCGAGGGGATATGCACCAGGTCTTTGCAGAGGCGAAGAAGGACCGCTACCTGGTCTTTATCACCGGTCCCAGCCGCACGGCCGATATCGAATTGACAGTGACCCTGGGAGTCCATGGCCCCAGGAATTTATTTGTGTGGATGATGAAGGAGTAATCCCTGTATTCTTAAAGCCGGGTGATTTGTTACTTCCATTTTTGGAAGGTGCTGAGGAATGCAGGAGCTGGCACTTGCCAAATCCCGTTGACATGGGTATACTGCCGTCCATTATGATCCTATTGCTGAGCCAGACCCACCATCATGCGCATCTTCCCAAGTCCCCAACGACCGGACTCGCGTGCGCATGCCTGGATTGAGCAAATAGCAGGAAACCACGATTGGATTGTTCAGCCCCCGGTCAATCACCGGGGGCTTTTGTTACCCAAAGCCAGCCACCCAAGACAAGGAAATTTTATATGCCACCAGAAAAAAACATCCGACTTTCCCTTCCCTCCAAAGGCCGCCTCGAGATCGACACGACGGAATTTCTTGCCGCGACCGGGCTGCGAATCTTCAAGCCGAACCCGCGCCAGTACCAGGCCAGCATCCCGGCTCTGCCAGAGCTGGAGGTGATCTTTCAGCGGCCAAGTGATATTGTGGTGAGTGTCCGCCAGGGGAGTGTGGATCTCGGCATCACTGGGCTGGATGTGATCGAAGAAAAACGCGGCGCCAACGGAGATATTTTGATACTGCATGACGCACTTGGCTTTGGGCACTGTGCCCTGATGCTGGCTGTGCCGGAAGCCTGGAAAGATGTCACGGATATCCCCTCCCTTAAAAAATTTGCCAACAATCTCGAACAGCCTTTGCGTGTAGCAACCAAGTTCCCGTCGCTCACCAAACGATTCCTGGACCAGTGCGGGATTGAGCATGTCCTGATCGCGGCTGAGGGGACGCTGGAAACCGCACCGACGATCGGCTATGCCGACATGATCTCCGACCTGGTCTCGTCGGGCCAAACGTTGAAGGATAACCGTCTTCGGGCGCTGCCGGATGGGTTGATCCAGGCTTCGCAGGCGGCTCTGATCGCAAACCGGAAAGCCATTCAATCGCATCCGGAAGTTTTGGAGATGGCACGGCGTCTGTTGGAGTATATCGAAGCCCATCTGCGCGCCAAGGATAATCTGCTGGTCATTGCCAATATGCGCGGGGAAAGCCCCGAGTCGATCGCGCAAAAAATATTCACCCAGACCAGTGTCGGCGGACTGCAGGGACCGACCATCAGCCCGGTCGTCGTGCGGGATGGGGGAAAGTGGTTCTCGGTTTCGGTCGTGGTCCGCACCGAGCGGCTGCCCCAGGCGATCACGGAACTGCGCGCCATCGGAGGCAGCGGCATCATTGTCTCCCCGGTCACATATATTTTCGAGGAAGAGCCGCCGCGCTACAAGGCCATGCTCGAAGCACTGAAATAGGAGCCATCATGTTAAAGCAATACAATTCCGAGACTGCCAGGCAATCCATTTTAAAGCGTACACCTCCCGATGAATTCCCCGTCAGCCAGCGCGTGCTGGATGGCATTGCCCAGATCTTCGGTGAGGCGCTGACCCCGGAACAGGCCGTCACCCGCATCTTAAAGGAAGTGCGCTCAGATGGCGACTCCGCTCTCCGAACATGGAGTCAGCGCCTCGATGGCCTGGACCTTCAGCCGGCTCCTGTCTCGCAAGCATCCATCCAATCCGCTCTCGAATCGATCTCGCCTGCCCGGCGCGAGGCACTTGAGCTGGCCGCCCGTCGCATCGAAGCATTTCACCGCCGCCAGCCTTTGTCCTCCTGGTTCACGAATGAACTGGGAGGCACGGTTGGCCAGATCATCCGGCCGATCCAGCGGGTGGGATTGTATGTGCCCGGTGGTACGGCGCCCCTTCCTTCCAGTGTGTTGATGAGCGCCATCCCGGCCCGCGTGGCAGGCGTTAAAGACGTGGTGGTCGTCACGCCTCCCAATCGTTCCTTTGCGGATACGGAACTTCATGTGGACCCGATCATCCTGGCTACCTGCGCGATCGCCCACGTGGAGGAAGTTTATCTGCTGGGTGGGGCGCAGGCAGTTGGAGCACTGGCCTATGGGACCCAGACGATCCGCCCGGTGGATAAGATCTTTGGCCCTGGCAATCTGTTTGTCACCCTTGCAAAACGCCAGGTCTACGGCGTGGTGGGGATCGATGGCCTGGCCGGCCCCACGGAGACCGTCGTCATTGCGGATGAGGCTGCAGACCCGGCCTGGGTCGCCGCCGATCTGTTGGCCCAGGCCGAGCATGATCTGCTGGCATCCGCCATTCTGCTGACACCCTCGCAGACATTGATCGAACACGTGCAGGTGGAAGTTGCACGGCAGGTCGAACAGCGAAATCGTGCTGAGATCATTGCCGCTTCCCTTGAAAATCGCGGAGGGGCGGTATTGACCCGTGATCTCGAGGAAGCGGTTCAGCTTGCCAATGAATATGCCCCTGAGCACCTGGGGTTGTCTGTCCGCGAT
>JBLNAU010000124.1:0-8123 GCA_050259515.1 Syntrophothermus sp. | reverse complement strand
AATGCTGGAGGAGACATCTTCCCCCTACGTTCTCCGCGTCGCTCCCAGTAGGGTAAAATAACACGACTTCGCACTTAAGGAAACCATCTTGTTCGAAATACTTTTCCTCGGAACATCCGCTTCCGCGCCGTCTGCCAAGCGGGGACTTTCGGCCCAGATCGTCAAGCACGATGAATATCGTTTTTTAGTGGATTGCGGTGAAGGCACCCAGCGCCAGATCCTGCAGTCGGGCACAGGATTTAAAAATCTCACCCGCATTCTGCTCACCCACGGTCATCTCGATCATATCCTGGGCCTGGGTGGACTGATGTCCACGTTCATGCGCTGGGAGGCAATCGAAGAGCTGGACATCTTCGGTGGCCGGTCCACACTGGACCGGGTCCATGATCTGCTCTACGGGGTGGTTCTGCGCGGCAACACGTCACCCATGCCGCTCCGGATGAATGAGATCAAGCCCGGGATGTTCATTGATACGGACGGGTTTACCGTCAGCGCGTTTTCAGTCACCCACCGCGGGCCGGACTGCCTGGGCTACGTCTTCGAAGAGAAGGCGCGCCGCCCCTTCCTGCCTGCCAGAGCGGATGAGCTGGGAGTCCCGTTCGGGCCCGAGCGCCGGGAACTGGTCGCCGGAAACGAAATCACGCTGCCCGACGGCCGGCGCGTCAAGCCAGACGATGTGCTGGGATCACTGCAACGGGGCGTGAAACTGGTCGTGGTAGGCGACACCGGCCGGACAGATGACATCTTCGAAGCCTGCCGGGATGCGGATGCCCTGGTGATCGAATCCACCTACCTGCAGGAGGAGGCCGAAATGGCCCACCAGTTCTCCCACCTGACGGCAACCATGGCAGCAGAGCTGGCTCTGAAAGCCAATGTCAAGAAATTGATCATCACCCATATCTCCCGCCGCTATCGGGAAAAGGACGTGCTGAAGGAAGCCCAGGCGATCTTCCCCAACAGCGTGGTTGCCAGGGATTTCGATTCGTTCCAGATCAAGCGCGAAGAATAATCCTTTTCCCTCGGGAAAGAACAATCCGCAGGTTATGCAACCTGCGGATTTATTTTTCCCTTTGTCAGCCACTGCATCTAAAGTGCAACTCTTTTTGGATTTAGAATGCTTCGCTGGTCATGATGAACAGGGGGGTCATCTCAAAGCTTTCGAACTTCGGGCGCAGGCGGTCCGTATTGTAGAACCGATCCACATTCACCGTCTTCTTGCGGCTGGTGACGATGTCCACCGGGATGTTATCGTAGCGGCCGTTCTTCAAGACAACCAGGCGACCGTGCGTCTTCTTGATGATCAGGTCGAGCGCCAGGTTGCCGTAGGCCATCGGGACGATCGAGTCGATCGCGTCCGGGTCACCGCAGCGGACCAGGTAGCCAAGCTTCTGATTGACAGTATCCACGCTGCGGCCGTCATTGTACGTGGCTGTTCTTTCCTTTAAGCTTGCCGAGATCAGATCGCCGATGCCGCCCAATTTCATGTGGCCAAATGCATCGGTCGTGCGATCTTCGAAGACCATCTCACCCCCCTCGAACATCGCACCCTCCGAAACCAGCACCACCGAATAGCGGCTGGGGTTGTGCTTGCGGTCGTACATCAACAGCTCGGCCAGCCGGTCGATGTTGAATTTATATTCAGGGATCACACAGCGGTGCGATGCGCCGGCCATGGTCGGGAGCATGGCAGAGAATCCGGCATAGCGCCCAAAGACTTCCAGGATCATCAGGCGCTCATGCGAGCCGGCGACCGTGCGCAGGCTGTTGGCGAGCTCGATGGTCCGGGTGACACAGGTGCTGAAGCCAATACAGTAGTCCGTACCGGGGACATCGTTATCCATGGTCTTGGGGATGGCAACCACCTTCACCCCTTCCTGGTACATGCGGACGCCGTAGCTCAGGGTGTCATCGCCTCCGATGGGAATGAGATAATCAATGCCAAGGAAATCAATATTCTTAAGGACCTCCTCAGTCAGGTCGTTGACATCGCCGGAGTATTTTTCCTGCAGCCAGGAGGGAACGCGGTCTCGCTTGACCTTGGCCGGATTCGTTCGGGAGGTGTGCAGGAATGTGCCCCCGGTGCGCCCGGCCCGGTTGACGATTTCCTCCGTCAGGACCTGGAAGTTGTTGCTGTTATCGGTCTGCGGATCGCGGACCGTATCGATCAGCCCGGCCCAGCCGCGGCGAATCCCAATGACCTTGTAGCCTTCGCGTGTTGCACGGATCGTGACCGCCCGGATCGCAGGATTCAGACCCGGGACATCGCCCCCACCTGTCAGAATGCCGATCACTCCTTTTGTTCCATTGCTCATATCAGCCTCCATGAATGAAGATTACGCATTTAAGGCACTATTGTACAACTTTACCGACCGGGGTGGGTAAGAAATTTATCTTGAGTTGGAGCGCTGACTTTCCCCTTAAGCTAACTCCCGCGCTGAGCGGAGGGCACAGCGATCGCTGCGAAGCTCGTAGACGAAGCGCAGACCACATACAAGATGGCCGAATCTAGCACGCGCTTCGTCTGTGCTCGCGGAAGTACGCTCGCTCCGCTCAGCGCGGAAATTTAAATCATCGTCGGCTCTTCGTACACTCCCATTACTTCCTTCATTACCTGAATGATCTCACCCAGCGTTGCGTAGGCATGGACGCATTCCATTAAATAAGGCATGGTGTTCTCCGTCCCCTGCAGGGCGATGCGCAGCTGGTCCAGCGCCTGGCCCGCTCGTCCTTGGTCACGCGTGCGGCGCAGCTCTTCAAGCCGCTTTACCTGTCTCTCATAGCCCTGGGGATCCATTTCGAGGATCGGGATCGCCAAGGGTTTCTTTTCGGCGTAGGCATTCACGCCGACAATCCGGCGGACACCCAAATCGATCTCACGCTGGTAGCGGTAGGCCGCATCGGAGATCTCGCTCTGGAAGAATCCCTTTTCGATGGCAGGGATCACGCCGCCCATCTCTTCCACTCGACGGAAATAATCATAGGCCTGCTTCTCGATCCGGTCGGTCTGGGCTTCGACGAAGAAGCTGCCGCCCAGAGGATCGACCGTGTTCGTCACGCCGGACTCTTCTGCGATGATCTGCTGGGTGCGCAGGGCAATGGTGACAGCATGCTCCGAGGGAAGAGCCAAGGCTTCATCCAGTGAGTTGGTATGCAGGCTTTGCGTGCCGCCCAGGACGGCAGCCAGGGCCTGAATGGCAACCCGGACCACATTGTTCTCCGGTTGTTGCGCAGTAAGGCTGACCCCGGCCGTCTGGGTATGGAAGCGCATCAGCCACGAGCGTGGATTCCTGGCTTTGAACGTTTCACGCATTTCACGCGCCCAGATGCGGCGGGCTGCGCGGTACTTGGCGATTTCCTCAAAGAAGTCATTGTGCGCGTTAAAGAAGAAGGACAGGCGCGGGGCGAAGTCGTCCACGTCCATGCCGCGGGCAATACCCCAGCGGACGTACTCCAGCCCATCGCCGAGCGTGAAGGCCAGCTCCTGGGCGGCGGTCGAGCCTGCTTCCCGGATATGATAGCCGCTGATCGAAATGGTGTTCCACTGGGGGACATTCTTCGAACCGAATTCCATCGTATCCACCACCAGCCGCATCGAGGGCTCCGGCGGGAAGATGAATTCCTTTTGAGCAATAAATTCCTTCAGGATATCGTTCTGGATCGTGCCGCGCAGCTGGTCGGGCCGAATGCCCTTGTTTTCCGCGGCCGCAATGTACATGGCCCAGATGATCGCAGCAGGCGAATTGATCGTCATGCTGGTCGATACCTTATCCAGCGGGATGCCATCGAGCAGGATCTCCATGTCCTTTAAGGAAGAGACCGCCACGCCGCATTTGCCAAACTCGCCCAGGGCTTCGGGATGGTCGGTGTCATATCCCATCCGGGTGGCCAGGTCGAAGGCAATTGACAGGCCGGTTTGTCCCTGTTCAAGTAAGTATTTGAAACGTGCGTTCGTCTCTTCTGCAGTGCCAAACCCCGCAAACATGCGCATCGTCCACAGCTTCGAGCGGTGCAGGGTCGGGTGGACGCCGCGCGTGAACGGGTACTCGCCCGGCTGTCCCAGATCGGCCGAGTAATCCATATCCGCTACATCGAGGGGGGTGTAGAGGCGATTGATCGGCTCGGAGGAGGTTGTGATAAATTCGTCAGATCTCTCAGGCAGTGAAGACAGGGACTTATTTAAGGTGGTTTCCTCCCAGTGTTCCACCGAACTTTTTAACTCATCCAGTTTCTTTTTATCGTACATAACTCTCTCCTTTGGCGAAAGGTCTTTGAATTATAACCTCCACCGCCCTGCGGGTACTTTCCCCGGGCTGTCTTAAAATTTTTCCCGGGGATTTGGGGAAGGGCGGGAGGGGGTGGTATACTCAATCAGGTGAAGGTAACATATGCCACGTTTTGAAATTGATGTAGACCCTTGTGACCACATTACCGCGGATGCCATTGGGAAACCCGGCCAGCGCGTGTTTTATCTGCAAGCCTACCAGGATCAGCGCACCATTACCGTCATCATCGAAAAAGCTCAACTGCAATCCATGGCGATCGGTATCGAGCAGTTTCTCTCCCAGGTCGCGGAACAAAACCCCGAGCTGGATGAAGCCTCAGGCGATTACGTCGAGGAGATCATGCACATCAACCCACCCGTGGACCCGCTCTTCCGCGTGGGTGAGATCGGCCTCGGCTACGACAAGGACCGCGACCGGGTGGTGGTTTTCACCAAGGAACTGCTCACCGAAGAGGAAGATCCCGAAACCGCCGCGGTCGTGCGCTTTTGGGCCTCCCGCACCCAGGTCCGGATGCTGGCGCGCTGGGGCGTGGAAGTTGCCTCCCGCGGCCGCCCGGTCTGTCCACAGTGCGGCCAGCCCATGGAGCCCGAGGGACATTTCTGTCCCAAGAAAAATGGGCATAAGCATTAAACAAAGTGGATGAAAAGCCTTGCGATTTTTGCAAGGCTTCTGCTTTTTATAGAGCCGTGTCACAGTCAGGCCGCCAACTCGTTGAATAAGATGAGAGCACATTTCAAAGTTAGACTTTGATAAGTGTTCTGCACAATCAACCGGGCGCCGACATAAAATTGTGACAAAGAATATTTCTCGATCTTCTTGAATGCTATTCCCCGCAGTCCCAGGCAATCCCTCATATGCACAACCTCTGACCTTCCTGGCCTGGAGCAGGAAGCAATTTAATTTTATTCTGATAAACTTTAGCTTATGGTAACCGAAATAATAAAAACAGCGCTGCTATGCGGCGAATACGAACTCAAGGGGCAATTCATTCTGGGTTCCAATTACACATTTCTCGTGAATGTCCATCATGAAGGTGCGGTATACCCAGCCGTTTACAAGCCGAGCCGCGGCGAGCAGCCTCTTTGGGATTTCCCTGAAAACACACTTGCCAGCCGGGAGGTGGCTGCCTACCTGGTCAGTGAGGCATTGGGATTTAACATCGTCCCATTCACCACACTGCGTGAGGAGGGGCCACACGGCCGCGGTTCGCTGCAGCAGTACATCGACTATGACCCGGATTATCACTATTTCAATTTCAACGACCAGGACCGCCAGCTTCTGCGCCCGCTGGCGCTTTTCGACCTCTTGGTGAACAATGCCGACCGCAAGGGGGGCCACATCTTTTTTGAGAAGAAGACCCACAAGCTGTATGCCATCGATCATGGGATCTGCTTCCACGAGGATGACAAGCTGAGGACCGTGCTCTGGGATTTCAGTGGACAAAAGATCCCTGCTGAACTGCTTAACCGCCTCACCCTCAGCCGCAAGCTGCTGGCTGACCTTGAGCCTTACCTCAGCCCGGGCGAGATCTCCGCGCTCTGCGCCCGGGCTGAGAACCTGCTCAAAAAAGGAGTTTTCCCCCGCCAGCCTCGCGACCGGCGGGCCATGCCATGGCCTCCGTTATAAAATGCAGGGTCGGGCAGCTGCCCGACCCTGCATTTTTTATCTGCCGTTTTGCTGGACCCTGTCCTCCAGCTCGCTGACCCCATGCTGGCTGGCACAGTGGGCACAGCAATAGAATTCTCCGTCTCCAACCTCCATGCCGTGCCCGATGATCATGCAGCCGCAATGGGCGCACCGGGGTGCCAGGGCATGGATCGCACATTCGAAGCTGTCGAATACGTGCTTCTCGTTACCTACCATCACCGTAAATGACTTGTCATATTCATTTCCACAGACTTCACACTTGGCCATTTTTCGTCCTTTCTCTATCTACCAACCTGATGAAGGCCATGGCCTTCGTAACTGAATTAACGATTGGGGATTTTTGCTGTTACCAGTCCCTATAATCACCATGGCAAGCGTATAATTCAGGCGCGAGATCATAAAACAGGAGCCTGATATGCCGCATTACCGTCTGTCGTTCATCGGGTTTGGAAATGTTGCCCGTTCGCTTGCCCGTTTGCTTGAGCGGAAACGCGAGGTGCTGGAGCAAATGTATGACATTACCTATTCTGTCACCGGCATTGCCACGGGAAAACACGGCTTTGCTGTGAACCCGGACGGACTGGATGTCAGCAAGGCGATCGAGCTGGTCGAAAGCGGGCAATCCATTTCCTCCCTTTCCACGATGGACATTGCAGATTCGATCTCTGTCATTCAAAACGCCCAGGCCGATATCATGTTCGAGAACTCACCCGTCAACACGCAGACGGGACAGCCCGCGCTCGATCACATTCGTCTGGCACTCAACCTGGGACAGCATGCCATCACTGCCAACAAGGGGCCTGTGGTTCATGGCTTTCGCGAGCTGATGGAGCTGGCAGCTTCCCAGGGAAAAACCTTCCGCTTTGAATCAACCGTTCTGGGCGGCTCGCCGGTCTTTTCCGTATTCCGTGAATCCTTCCCGCTGGCCGAGCTCGTCTCGTTCAAGGGGATTCTCAACGCAACGACGAACATCATCCTCTCGCGAATGGAGAATGGCGAGTCCTATGAAGATGCGGTGCAGTACTGCCAGTCGATCGGCGTGGCGGAGACTGATCCCACCAACGATGTGGACGGCTGGGATGCCGCCATCAAGGTCGCCGCGCTGGTGACGGTGCTGATGAATACCCCCCTCACGCCGCAGGAGGTCAATCCAACCGGCATCCGCGGAATTACACCGGAGATGATCGCCCAGGCCAAAGCCGAGGGCAGGCGCTATAAACTGGTCTGTGCCGTGGAGAAAATGGGGGAACAGATCCAGGCCCGTGTCGCGCCCGAGTTGCTGGATGCATCCTCGCCGCTGCATGGGATCATGAACTCCTCCACGGGCGTGACCTTCCGCACCGATGTGCTGCCAGATTATTCCATCACGGTTTCGGAGCGCGAGGGCGTGGGCGGTGGGCCTGAGGAAACCGCATATGGATTATTCGCGGATTTCGTGAACCTCGTAAAATAGCATGGACCTAAGAGCAAATTTCAATGCTCTCTGCCAGCCAGAGTTCCATTTGTCATAACCTACTTTCTGGAGAACCGAAGTGACCATTCATGACCCAACCACGTATGCCGATCTTTCCCAGGGAAGGATCAAGCATGTCGATTTTCACATCCAGGCGGATTTTTCAGCCCGCGTATTGAACGTGGAAGCAACCTACCAGATGCAGGAACCTTTGCATGGCTCCCTGTATCTCGATTCCTTCAAGATCGAAATGAAGGATGCCCGGGCAAATGGCCGCCAGCTGGATTGGGAATTCGATGCCAGTGATGAAGTGTTGGGAAAGCGTCTGCACTTGAAGGGGTTGGAGGGAATATCGAGCTTCACTTTGAAGTTCCGCACATCACCCGGTGCGAGCGCCCTGCAGTGGATGAACGCCTCACAGACCGCCGGCGGGAACCATCCATTTTTGTACAGCCAGTGCCAGGCAAGCAATGCACGCAGCGTCTTTCCCTGCCAGGATACCCCATCGGTGCGCTTCACATACACGGCTGAGGTGGAGGTGCCTCAGGAGCTGACAGCAGTCATGGCCGCGGAACAGATCAAGAATTCCGAGGGAACCGGAAAATTCAACTTCCGAATGCCTCAGCCCATTCCCTCGTATCTGTTCGCGATCGGGGTGGCCCATCAGGCCTTCCGTGATCAGGGTCCCCGCACAGGCATTTATGCAGAGCCGGAGACCAACGAAGCCGCGGCCTGGGCAT
>JBLNAU010000123.1:0-3431 GCA_050259515.1 Syntrophothermus sp. | reverse complement strand
TTGGCTGTAACAATATAACCCTCTTCCGGATTCACAGTGTAGGGATGCTCTTCGAAGGGAATGAAGCCGGTCCATTCATACTCGTCTGTCCAGCCCGGCACGGGCAGCGTTCCATCGCCATGGGCGCGGATCGGGATATCGCCTGGCATCTGATAGGCAATGTTTCCGTCCACATCGGCATACAGCAGGTTCTGCGCAGGGACATGGAAATTACTGGCAGCCTCGCGGAACTGCTCCCAATTCTGGGCTTTATCAAACCCCCAGATGGCCTCAAAGGGCGTGGACGGCTGGAGCGCGGTCCATTTCAGCGCGATGACATAATTGGCCGGCAGCTCGATCCCCGCCCGATCTTTGAACGCCTGGAATTCCTTATCCTTGGGATCGCCCTGATCCTTCAAGGGTCCATAGACCTCTGAGATGACCGGGCCATGCCTCGTGGCGCGGACGGTGATCTCCACCGGATCCCCACCCACCACGCCGATGCTTTCCTTGCGCGTCTCGAAATCCACCCACTGGCCATTTACTTCATACTGGTTCGGGTTATCCGGATTCACCTTTTCGATATAAAGGTCCATCACATCCGGACCGACATTGGTGAAGCCCCAGGCAATTCGATCGTTGTGGCCGATCACAACACCGGGAACTCCGGCGAAGGAAAAGCCGGCCACCTCGATCGGGCAGGCGTCGCTTTTCGGCATGCAGTGCAGGCCAACCTGGTACCAAATGGAGGGCATCTGAATTCCAAGATGGGGATCGTTGGCGAGCAGCGGCATCCCGGTCGAAGTACGCGAACCGGCGACCGCCCAGGAGTTGGATCCAATCCCATCTCCCGCCGGACCCAGGGCATTATCCAGGAGAGCAAGCTGGTCGGCGAGATGATTCAGGTCCCCGGCTGAAAGCTGGAGGTTGGCAGCCTGGGATGTTTGACCTTCGGCCTTCAATGGGTTTTCGCCGATCTGATTGACAATGGTGGGATGGTCCTGAGGATAATCCGGGTAGAGCTCCTTCACTTGCTCGGGTGTCAGAGTCTTGAGCAGGACGGCGCGTTCGATCTCCTCACCCATGTTGCCGCGCAGGTCCCAGGCCATGGCTTTTCCCCAGGTCAGGCTGTTGACCGGGGTCCAGGGCTCGACCTTGTATTTTGGGCTGAGCAGGCCGAGGATGGCATATTCAAGACTGAGCGAAGTTGAATCGTGGTCCTTGAGATAGGCATTTACGCCCTCTGTGTACGAATCGAGGATGGCTTTCGACTCAGGGCCCAGGCCGGCATATTCCTGTTCCGCCACCTGCTTCCAGCCGAGGGTCCGCAGAAAGCTGTCCGTCTCCACCTGCCCCTTGCCAAACATCTCCGAGAGGGTGCCTGAGCCGATGTGGCGCCAGGTGTCCATTTGCCAGAAGCGATCCTGGGCATGGATATAGCCCTGGGCAAAAAACAGGTCGTGCTGGCTGCTGGCATAGATATTTGGAATGCCCATTTTGTCGCGGTAGATGTTCACGGGACCCTGCAGGCCTTCGATCTGAATCTGCCCTTCGGTCTGTGGGAATGATTCCGGCGCAACCGTCCCTGGCAGAAATCTTTTGAAATAGAAAGCTCCGGCCGCGCCGGCAACCAGCAGAATCACCACAAGCACCCCCAGCCCCCGCAACAGAAAGACACCAATTTTTCTCATTACTCCTCCGATGAAAGACTTGACGCTCCGTACGTAAAACACGATTGGATGAAAAAAGAGACGCTCCTTGGAGAACGTCTCTTTCAGGGTCCATCATAGCTTTGCCCTGCAAGCCGGCAATGACAGGAACTACTTAATGTTTCCCAATAATCTCGGGAACCAGTACCAGAGCAGATCCGCGGCTGGCTTGCCGTGGATGGAGGCTGACTTATCCTGCAGCGCCACCGGCATGAAGTAGCCCCGGCTGACCAGCCCGTTCACCCAGGGGCGGGCATTGATCGCATTGAACATGGCCTCGTAAATATCGGTCTGCTGCTGGATGTCCAGGGTGATCGTGCTGAGATCATCCCTGGGACGGCTGAGGGCGGTCCAGTCGTAGCAGCCGCCGCTGCCATTGGGAATGCAGCCGGTCGCCGAAGAGGTGGACGAAGGATATGACAACGCGATGATAAAAGGCTTGTTGACCTGCAGCTGGATGGGGGAGACGTTTTCATCCAGCAGGCGGCCGGCCTCGGCCAGCAGGTCGGCCTTGTTGGGAGTTGGCGAGTCGCTCAACTTCGCAAACCACAGCAGGTAGACGGCATCCACGTCGGTCAATACATTGATGGGAGCTGCTATGTCGGTCGTTGTGTAGGGAAGGGCGAACAGGACCGTCCCGCGGAAGTGCTGCCTTACCTCGCCGATGACATTCTTCCAGCGAGTCTCCGCGTCGGCCGGGATCCCACTTGGGGATCCGTCCGCCAGCGTCCCTGCGGGAAGAGCCGGTCCGATCCAATCGCCCCCGAGGATGAGGGCCTGGGCCCCCGCCTGCGTAGCCAGGTCGGCATTGTGGACGGCAAAGGCCCGGTAGTGATTGAACCAGTTGTCCCACCAGCCTGCATCGCGCGGCGCGGTCGCCCAGAAATCCTCTGCGGTTGTGGGAAAGCGAGGCTGCGGGAAAAGGGCTACATTCAAGTTGATGGCGCGAGCCTGGGAGGTCATGGTGACCGTGTCCGCCCAGAAGGCATCCCGGCCCGGTTGGGCGGAGAAGAGCAGAGGGTTGGTCTGCGAATACGTCCAGCTGGGAGTCAGGATGACCCAGTTCGAGCCGATCGCCTGGACGTTCTGCAGGGCAGGCGGGTTGAAGGTTAAGTTATTCGGATCGTAATAGGACTGGTATTCCACGCCTGCCATAAACCCGGATCCACGCGAGGGGATGTCGGTCGCGACAATCGTGGGACTTGCGGAAGACTGCGGCCACTCCCATTGCGTGACCGTATCCTTGATATCCTGTGGAGCGAGGCTGGGGGTAAGGAAGTGTCCGCGAGCGGACGAACCGGCGGTCTGGGCGTCGTCTGCAGAGCCGCATTGGGCGTTGTGGCAATAGCGGTAGCCCAAGGAACCGACGATGTTCAGCGGTCCGTATAATTTATAGGCCCACTGGTTGTTCCCCTTGGACCACATGGGGATGGGCGGCGTCCAGCCAAACGAGTTGAACTGGATATAGATGCTATCCCCGGAGGGTGTATCCTGCGGAACCGTGACCTCAAAAAGGATCGGCGAATTGGGACCTGCCTGCCAGGACTGGACGGTATCATCCACGTTCATGTTCGTCGAACCGACGATCAGGTTACGGGTCACATACTGGCCCGTGGACGTGAATTCCGAATTCCAGAACCCGTCGCCCAGCGTGTACTTGTAGACAATGTGGGCTCCGGCCGGCAGGAACAAGGAAACGGAATAGCGACCGTCCGGCAGGGGAGTCAGGACAGGCATGCGGTC
>JBLNAU010000122.1:0-4902 GCA_050259515.1 Syntrophothermus sp. | reverse complement strand
TGTACACCGTATCATACCAGTGGCGAATGGCCTCCTGCTCGGTGATGTCCCGCTTCCAGTCCAGGCCCATGAAATAACGATGGACAGCAATATGCTCGAGCATGCGGTCGAACCCGTCCGGGATGGTCAGCTTGATATTGGCCTCTGGAATCAGGTCGTCAAGGGAGGTGCGCTCCAGAAAATTGACCTTGTTCTCCAGAATCTCCAGGTCCTCCGGCCGGATGCCGGGCGTGATGTTGACGCGGGTGGCACACTCGCGCACCTCGGCCTCGATGTAGATCTGTCCCTGCTTGCGAGCCACCGAGACACGGTGGTGTCCATCCACAACAAAATAAACCTCGCCTACTTTGTACAACACGACCGGCGGCAGGCTGATCTCCTCATAAAAGGCCCGGTTGATACTGGTCCAGCGCTCCTCCAGTTTATCGGAGGCCGGTAGAAAGACCCGGTCGAACTCATGATAACGGTTCAGGCTGCCTGCGATCTGATCCACCCGGACGGTCTTGACTCCGCGGTAGATGGGTCCCCCGATATGCAGCTTTTCCTTGATCTCATCATAGGAAAGCAAAGTGGACGGCTGCCCGGACAGGGTTGCCCAGAGCCGGTTCATAAAGGCTTGAAAACGTGCCCGCTGAAAATCGGCACGTGCCTGCTCGCTGATCGTGTCTGACATAATAAGTAACCTGTCTTTTGAATCTCATCCCGCGGTTGTGTTCTGCTGAGAAACAACCAGGCGCCTGCGCGAGGAACGTTCTAATGAGTCACTTCCAGGACCTTATAGGGGAATATATTTACGATGCGTGTCTCGCCAACGTAGGTTTCCGAGGGGGAAATATTACGGCGGTGAAAATGGGTGTGGCCGTGAAAGTGATAACGCGGTTTGGCCACCTGCAACAGCCAGTTAATGGCCTTCAATCCCTGGTGTGCCTGGCTGTCCTCATCGTGGATTCCAAGCGGTGGGGAATGAGTGATGAGGATATCCAGGGAGCGGCCATATTTGATGCGGCTCATCAGCAGGCCCGGCAGCATGCGGTACGCCCGCAGGTAGGCTTCGGTCTGATTGTATTGATTGCTGCCATCCGGGCGATAACGGATGGAGCCGCCAAAACCGCCGATCAGGAACTTGTTGTGGCGGACCACCTTTAGATCCAGGTTGGAGCCGCCTTCCACGTGGGCCAGGATATTCTGCGAGTTATAGTTGGGATCGTGATTCCCCGGAACATACAGCAGGGGACGGTTTAGGATCGTGAGAAGGTTCTCAAGATAAGGATAAGGCAGATCTCCGCAGCCCAGAATCAGCTCGATGTCACTAAAGTGACCACTGTTGCACAGGCTGTAGAGTCTCTCGACAACCTCATCGCTTACCGCAAGAATTTTCACAGTGACGTATTGTGCCCCAGAAACAGGTTCCCTGCAAGGGAGCCCGGGAACGGATCGGGCTTCTCAAGCCACCAGGGTCGCACAAAATAGGCTTTTCCCCGTCTGACGACAGGGCATTAAGTGGACTGTAAAGCTCAATTTCATCAATGTTTGTACGAAATTGAAATGTTAAAAACGTTTGGGTAGTTGTCAAACAACCCACAGCAAACTATAATCTATTGGAATAGGAGAAAAGCACTGGAGACGCGCATATTTCCTGACTTATCAGATGATCGGGGCGATAATAATTCCAACACTCCCCGTCAACTTCAGGCAGGCCTGACGCTTGCCAATCGCTATTCGATTCAGGATGTGATTGGTGTCGGCGGCATGGGCTCGGTCTACCGCGCCCGCGATATGCACTTCCCCAATGTGACCAAGCTCGTGGCGGTCAAGGAAATGATCATTACCGCACCCGACCCGCTTGTGCGTGAAACCATTGTACAGAACTTCGAGCGGGAGGCCAACCTGCTCGCCACCCTGCATCACGCCTCCATCCCCCGCATTTATGATTATTTCTCCGTTGAGAGCCGCTCGTACCTTGTGCTGGAGTTCATTCACGGCAAGGATATGGAAGCGATCATCAACGAATCGAAGAGCTTCCTGCCCGAGCACCTGGTATTATCCTGGGCAATTGAGCTGTGTGATGTACTCGATTACCTCCACAAACACAAACCCGATCCGATCATCTTCCGTGATATGAAACCGTCGAATGTGATGATCAACAGCAGCGGGGATGTCATGCTGGTCGATTTCGGGATCGCAAAAACATTCCAGTCCGGGTTGAAGGGCACGATGATCGGGACGGAGGGCTATTCCCCGCCCGAGCAGTATCGCGGCGAAGCCACACCGGCCGCGGATATTTACGCCCTGGGCGCTACAATTCATCATGCCCTGTCCCGCCGGGATCCGCGCATGGAGCCTCCGTTCTCTTTTGCCGAGCGTCCCCTACGGCGGATCAACAGCTCCGTCTCTCCGGAAATGGAGGCCGTGGTGTCCATGGCCCTGGAGTACAACCCGGAGAATCGCTTCAAGACCGCCCTGGACATGAAGCAGGCACTCATGAATGTCGCCCGCAAGACCGGGGCGCTGGTGCGCACGGCCAGCCCGCAGAGCAGTCCAACGGGTAGCGGCATCCGACCGCTGTGGTCCTTTAAGTGTGAAGATGAGATCCGGGGCACGCCAACGATCTTCCAGGGTTCCCTGTATATCGGCTCATATGACAATAACCTGTACTCCCTCAATGCCGCCGACGGCAAGTTCCAATGGAAATATCCCACCGACGGCGGTGTGGTCTCACGCCCGGTCATTGCCGACGGCAACATCTTTTTTGGCTCGGAAGACAAGCGATTACACGTGGTCAGTGTTCGTTCGGGCAAGGTGGTATGGACCTACTATACCAATGGCCCTGTTCGGTCCTCGCCCCGCATCGCGGAGGGACATGTTTTCATCGGCTCGGACGATGCCGACCTACATGCCGTAAACCTGAATACGGGCCGCATGGTCTGGAGATTTGAAACGGCCGGTGCGATCCGCTCGACCCCTCTCATACTCAACGAGCTGATATACGTGGGCACCGAAAGCGGCGATTTTTATGCGATCGACTTCCGCGGCGATTCAAAGTGGCGGTTCCGCGCCAAACGTGCCATTACGTCCTCCCCGGCGGGGACCGAGCAGGCATTGTTCTTTACCTCGGTGGATGGCACCCTCTATGCACTCGACCCGCGCAACGGCTGGGTCCTCTGGCGCTTCCGGCTGGGAAAGGCATCCATCAGCAGCCCCTGCATCGCAGAGGACCTGGTGTTCACGGGCGCATCGGATGGCTTCATTTACGCGGTGGAATCTCGAACCTCCAAGGAGGCCTGGCGTTTCCGCACGGAACACCAGGTCAATGGATCGCCGGTGGTCTACAAGGATTCGCTCTATTGCGGCTCGGTGGATGGCACCCTGTATTGCCTGGAATATCGAACCGGTCGTCTGCGATGGAAGTTTGGATCGGAGGGAGCCATCACCGGCACCCCGCTGGTGTACGATGATATTGTTTATGTTGGCTCAACGGACCATCACATCTATGCGTTGCTTGCCTGAGAAGGAGTTCATGTGAATAAATTTTTCAACCGGCTGTTTGGTGGTCAACGGCAGCAGCAAAAATCTGCTACAAAAACACAGGAGATGGTCGATACCGCCCCGCTTTCCGAGCAGCAGATCCAGTCGATCCTCCATAACAATAACCCAAGCTTCGATCTCCAGCAGCTGGTGGCGAGCTGTGGCCAGTCGGTTGGCAAACAGCGTGAATTGAACGAAGACAGTCTTTTTGCCCTGACCGCCACAATGGCAGGCAACTCGGGAAATCTTCCATTCGGTCTTTATATTGTGGCAGATGGAATGGGCGGGCACCAGTTTGGCGAAGTTGCCAGCAACGCCGCAATCCGCAGTGTGTCGGGTTATATCATCAAGAAATTCCATCCCTACTTCTTCCAGATCAACAGTGAGCCATTGGAGGAGTCTTTCCAGGAGATCATGCAGGCCGCAGTCCGTGAAGCCCAGCGCTCCATCCAGAAGGAGGCTCCGGGCAGCGGCACCACATTGACGGCCGCGCTCGTGGTCGGGCAGCAGATCACGGTTGCCCATGTGGGTGACAGCCGGGCCTACTTCATCCACCAGGATGGGCGCGTCGAGTCGATCACCCGCGACCATTCGCTGGTAAAACGCCTGGAGGAGCTGGGACACATCACCCCGGAGGAAGCGGCCAATTATCCGCACCGCAATGTACTGTACCGGGCTCTGGGCCAGGGCGAGATCCTCGACCCGGATATATTTAACATCGCCTTTCCCCAATCGGGTTATCTTATGATATGCAGTGATGGCCTATGGGGAGTGATCACCGAACAGGATCTGATCCGATCCATCAACGAAGCACCCACCTTGCAGCGCGCCTGTCAAAACCTCGTTAATGCAGCCAATACGGCCGGTGGACCTGATAACATCAGTGTGATCCTGGTCCAGTTAATTGGATAGGCATGACCGAAGGCAAGCAGGACTATTACAGTCTTCTCGGTTTGAGGCGGGACGCGACCCAGGAGGATATCAAACGGGCTTACTTCGAGGCCGCGCACAGACTCCACCCGGATAAGAACACGGCTGCCGGCGAGACCGAGATTTTTCTGGATGTCCAGCAGGCCTATGAGACCCTCTCCAATCCCAAGCGACGCGCCCAGTATAATGCCACCCTTCCCCCCGAAGAGGAGATAAAACTTCCCTATCTGTATAACATCCTTTACAGCCGTCCCACCCTGATTCGCATGGACGAGCCGCAGATGTTGTATGTCATTCTCGAGTTCGAGGCACCGCTGGAAGCCCGTCTGTCTCCCGCGCCGCCCTTGAACGTCTGCCTGGTGTTGGATCGATCCACTTCCATGCGAGGCGAGAAGATGGACATGGTCAAGGGGGCTGCCACCCAGATTCTCAGGAACCTGCGTCCCC
>JBLNAU010000121.1:0-3332 GCA_050259515.1 Syntrophothermus sp. | reverse complement strand
GCGACAATCCCGACCGTGGGCAGGATGAGGGGAAACTTGATGTGCCAGAACACGTCCCAGGCGGTGGCACCATCCACTTTGGCGGCCTCCATCAATTCGTCGGGGATGCCGATCAGCGCGGCATAGAACAGGATCATCGGGATGCCTACAAACTGCCAGACGGAAATTAAAGAAACGGTGATCAAAGCGGTCTCAGGCTTGCCCAGCCAGGGACCAAACCAGGACCCGAGCCCGACTGCATCTAGCATGCTTTTCGCGACTCCCCATAATGGATTCAGGATCAATTGCCAGATAAAACCAATGATGACGACCGACAAAACGGTCGGCAGAAAAATGACCGAGCGGAAGAAATTACGAACCGGCCCGCCTTCGGCGAGCAGGGCAGCGAGCAGGAGAGCGATCGAGTTCTGCACCAGCATGTGGATGGCGAAGAAGACAAAATTGTTGCGCAGCGCCCGCCAGAAGTAAGGTGCAAAATTTTCGTTGGTAAATAATTTGATGTAATTCTGCATCCCCACAAAGGTCTGCTGGTTCTGGGCATCGATATTAAAGAAGCTCAGACGCAGGGAATTGATCAGGGGGAACACCATGAAGATGGTGTAGAGCAAAACCGCCGGTGCCAGAAACACCAGGATGTGAACCGGAAAAGGTCGTCGTCGCTTTGAGCTTTGCACGGGGTGCCTCCTGTGACTTTGCAGGGTTGTGCTTTCAGGCTTGCGCAATCTTCATCCCGGTGGCGCATGCCACCGGGATGAAGAAACGTACGGACTTAATTATTGTGCGGGTTTATACCACGAGTCGAGACCCTTCTGGATCTCCTCGCCAGCCTGCTGGGGTGTCATGCTGCCGTTCATGACGGCTGCAGTAACGCGCCAGAGCTCGTTCTCGAGGTTGGGTTCACCACGGGAAAGGATCTGGTAGGAGTTGCGGATCGTGGACTTGCAGTCATTGCGCCAGCTCAGGAATTCGTTGGCCAGCGGATCGTCGAGGGTTACCTTTGCATTGCTCAGCGGGAAGAAGCCGGGCAGGGCATTGGCATACAGCGTGGCGAACTCAGGGGAGGCCACCCAGCTCAGGAAGGTCTTGGCCTCTTCTGGGTGGGCGGTCTTGGCATTCATGCCGATCGCGATGTCGGTATGATCGCTGATGTAGCACTGGTCGCCGGCCTTCTCGACGTAGGGCTTGAAGATGCCGAGTTTGAAGCCGGAGTCCTTTTCGAACTGGCTGATCTCCCAGGAGCCGGTCGGGTAAATGGCACCCTTGCCGAGCGTGAAGAACGTCTGGGAATCAGGGTACTTCTCGGACTGATAGCCATCCGGCAGGTAGGGAGCCCAATCGGCCAGGTCCTGCCAGGTCTTGATGTAGGGTTCGTCGGTGAACTTGGCGGTGCCTTTGAGCAAAGCCTGGCGGCCTTCCTCACCCTTCCAGTAATTCGGACCAATATTCTGGAAGCCCATTGTAGCGGCTTCCCACTGGTCGGCGGTGCCCATCACGAGCGGGGTCTCGCCCTTGTCCTTGAGAGTCTTCAATACATTGAAGAACTCCTCGCGGGTGGTCGGCGGCTGCAGGCCATACTTGTCGAAGATGTCCTTGTTGTAGAAGAATCCATGGATCACGGAGGCCATCGGGACGCAGAAAACATCCTTGCCATCGTCGGTGATCCAGGCGCTCTTGGCAACGTCGCCGAAGTTCTCCATGCCGGGCAGGTCGTTCAGCGAGGTGAGGTATCCGGCCTGGAACAGCTTGAGGGAGGCATCGAACGGGCGACAAGTGATCAGGTCGCCGGCTGTGCCGCCTTCCAGTTTGGTGTTCAGCACGCCGTTATATTCCGCGGGAGCGGACGGGGTGAACTCCACGTGAATGTTGGGATACTTCGCTTCAAAAGCGGGGATGATCTTATCCTGCCAGATCGACAGGTCGTCATTGCGCCAGCTCTCGATGGTCAGCGTTACTTTCTCACCGCTGGCTGCAGGCGCCTGGGTTGCTGCTGAAGGTGCCTCGGTGGCTGCCGAAGGGGGTTCGGTGGCAGCAGCCGGGGGCTGAGTGGCAGCCGGAGCCTGGGTCGCCGCACCACCGCCGCAGGCGGTAAGCACGACCGAAAGTGCGACCAGCAGGCTGATCAGAGTCAACAATTTACGCATTTTTCTTCTCCTTTTGTATTTGTAGTGCCAACGTACTTTTATCAGACAAGAGTTTAATGAAAGAACACCACCTCCTTTGCTCTGTTCTGAATTCAGGTATAACATACAAAAGGTCTGGAAGTTAGACCTTCGGTATGTATTCTCAACTTCTTACTTTATTTCCCGATCGCGCATACCAGACCAGGCAGGCAGCGCCGACAGCCGGCGACTCGACCTGGGAATGGACAATATCCAGCAGGCTGCGGCTCTCGGGGATGGTGCGCCGGAGCAGCTCCTCCTCCGCGGCCGGCTCGATAAACTCAAATCCCGCCAGCCCCAAACCGCCTCCGATCACGTAGCGGCAGGGGTTGAGGATCGCGGTACAGGCGGACATGATGATGCCCAGCACCCGTCCCACCTCGGCCAGCGCCTGGATGGCGAGCGCATCCCCTTCCCGGGCTGCGGCCAGCACATCTGACGGCGTCAGGTCGATCCGGTTGGCAAGCACGGTTTTTGCTGGGTAGGTGGCCAGCTTTTGCAGGGTCACGCGCACAAGCCCGGGGCCGGAGGCAACCGTTTCGGCACAGCCGCGGCTGCCGCAAACGCACAGGGGTCCATCTGGGTCGACGGACAGGTGCCCCACGTCGGCCGCGTACCAGTCACCGCCCACGATCAGTCGTCCCCTGCTGATGATCCCGGCTCCCAGACCGGAACCAATGCCCAGATAAATGAAATCCTGCAGACCCTGGCCGGCTCCAAAGTAAACCTCTCCCAGGGCACTCAGGTTCGCGTCCTTTTGGATCCAGACCGGGAATCTCCGGCCGATCCGGGAAGCAATTTCATCAGCCAGGTTCACCTCTGCCCACCCGAGATTGATGGCGTTGTAGACCTTGCCCTGGTCCGAATCGACTTTACCGGGGCAGCCAATTCCCACGCCAGCCACCGCGCCGGGGCTTTGCCGGGCGAGGTCCAGGATCTGGTCGGCGACTTTATCGAAGACCGCCTGCATTCCCTCCTCGGCGTGGGTCAGCACCTGCGAGGACGCGACCACAGCGCCCGTTTCCGCGATCAGGGCGGACGCGATCTTGGTGGCGCCGATATCAATTCCAACGGCAAACTGCTCTTGAGTAGAAGACATGGACTCCTATAGATGAATATTGCGCGGCCGCCATTTGTCCAGGAGAGCCTGGTTGTGCTGCGCCGCGCCGGGGA
>JBLNAU010000120.1:0-3045 GCA_050259515.1 Syntrophothermus sp. | reverse complement strand
GATGTGGCCTGGGGAATTGCCATACAGAATGGCAGGATCGCTTTATGTGGCACGAGCGCCGCGGTCTGGGGCACACCCCTATGGTCATACGATGGAGGCGAAGATGCCTTCGTTGCAGGTTTGGATAGTAACGGCGCCCTCCTGTGGAACGGCTTCTCGGGGAATGGAGGGGACGATGAGTGCCTCGCGATCCAAAGCTTTGGGGACCAATCCATTTACTTCGGTGGATTTATCGCCACGCCCAACACGGATTCGGCCTATGTTGCAAAACTGAACCTTGGGAATTCCATCTTTACCGATATCACACCCAATTATTGGGCCAGGCAGGCCATCGAAGATCTTTACAGTGCCGGGGTGACCAGCGGTTGTGGGAACTCGAACTTCTGTCCTGCTTCGACGGTGACTCGCGACCAGATGGCAATTTTCCTTTTGAGAGGGGAGCACGGCGCCAGCTACCTCCCGCCGAAAGCGACCGGCATCTTCGACGATGTGGATCCAAGCTATTGGGCCGCGGACTGGATCGAGCAGCTGGCGGTCGAACAGATTACCTCCGGCTGCAGCGCGACCCCAAGCTTGTACTGTCCCTCCAAGGCAGTGACCCGGGACCAGATGGCAGTTTTTCTGCTGCGCGCCAAGCATGGTCCGGAGTACGTGCCGCCCAAGGCAACCGGCGTCTTCCAGGATGTGCCAACGGACTACTGGGCGGCGGACTGGATCGAACAACTGGCGGCAGAGGGCGTCACCTCCGGATGTAGCATAAGCCCCAAACAGTACTGTCCTGCCAGTACAGTGACGCGGGATCAAATGGCAGTCCTCCTGGTCAGGAATTTTGGGTTGGCAAAGCCCTAGCGGTTGGCGCTTGCGTTTCCATGGAGCGGTCCTATCTCCAAAATCGTGACAAATGGAACTAGGTAAATCAGGTAACTCATGGAATAATCGGATTAACGCTTATCTCACAGGAGGTTGTATGGCTAAATTCACACGTGAAGATGCACTGGAGTATCACCGTCTAAAAGGCAAGCCTGGGAAGGTGGCAATTGTGCCCACCAAGCCCATGGATACCCAACGGGATTTAAGCCTGGCGTATTCACCTGGCGTGGCAGAGCCGGTACTGGAGATCGAAAAGAATCCGGCAGATGCCTACGAGTACACGTCCAAGGGAAATCTCGTGGCTGTGGTCTCGAATGGTACGGCAATCCTCGGTCTGGGCGACCGCGGCGCGCTGGCCAGCAAGCCCGTTATGGAAGGGAAGGGTGTACTCTTCAAGAAGTTTGCTGATATCGATGTGTTCGATATCGAAGTGAACTCGCACGATCCGGATGAGATTATTAAGGTTGTGGCAGCGATTTCGCCCACTTTTGGGGGGATTAACCTGGAGGATATCAAGGCCCCTGAATGCTTTTATATCGAAGAGACCCTGAAGGGAATGCTGGATATCCCGGTCTTTCACGACGACCAGCACGGGACGGCCATCATCTCGTCCGCCGGCCTGGCAAACGCCCTGGAGATCGTTGGCAAGAAACATGAGGATATCCGGCTCGTCATCTCAGGCGCCGGCGCCTCGGCTGTCTCTTGCGCGGAGCTGGCGATCCGTTGGGGTGTGAAGCGTGAGAATATCATGCTTGTGGATACCAAGGGCGTTGTCTACAAGGGCCGCACGGTGGGCATGAACAAATATAAAGAACGTCTGGCCGTGGAGGACAAGGGACACCGCACCCTGGCCGATGCAGTTCAAGGCGCAGACGTGTTCTATGGTCTTTCGGTCGCCAATGTCCTGACGCCGGAAATGGTTAAATCCATGGCCGATGATCCCATCATTTTCGCCATGGCGAATCCCGATCCGGAGATCAAGCCGGAGCTGGCGCGCGAGGCCCGAAGCGATGTCATTATCGCCACCGGCCGCTCCGATTATGTCAACCAGGTGAACAATGTACTCGGCTTCCCATTCATCTTCCGCGGTGCCCTGGATGTCCGTGCCCGGCAGATCAATGAAGAGATGAAATTTGCAGCCTCCAAGGCCCTGGCTGCACTCGCCAAGGAGGATGTTCCGGATTCCGTCATCCGGGCTTATGGCGGCGAGCCCATCAAGTTCGGGCGTGAATACATCATCCCGAAACCACTGGATCCGCGTGTCTTGTTGTGGGAAGCTCCTGCTGTTGCCGGCATGGCGATGGAATCTGGTGTGGCGCGCAAGGCGATCGATATTGATGAATATCGTGAGCAGCTTGCCTACCGCCAGGGCAAGGGTGAGCAGGTGCGCTATTTCTTCCAGAACAAGGCCCGCACTTCGGGTGGGAAGAAGCGCGTGGTCTTTGCAGAAGGGGAGGAGCAGAAGATCATCCGGGCTGCCTACCAGATCAAGGAAGAAGGCATTGCCACCCCGCTTCTGATCGGCAACCCGCAGACCATTCAGCAGCAGCTTGACCTGCTCGGCCTGGGATACAAGCCTGAGATCATCGATAACAACAATTTCGACCTTGCCTCTCAATATGCAGCCACCTATTATGAGCTGCGCAACCGCAAGGGCCTGACCCTGAACGACGCAGTCAAGAAGATCCGTGAGCCGAATGTCCTGGGGCCGATGATGGTCAAATGCGGAGACGCGGATGCTTTTGTGTCCGGCCTGACCTATGATTATCCGGAAGTGATCCGCCCGGCTTTGCAGATCCACCACACTGCCAAGGGCGCCACGCGTGCCGCAGGTGTCTACATCATGATCGTGGAGGACCGCGTCTATCTCTTCACCGACGCGACGGTGAACATCGAGCCGTCTGCCGAGGATCTTTGTGAGATCGCCGGCCTGGCTGCGGATTTTGCGAGACGCCTGGAGATCGACCCGCGCGTGGCCTTCCTCTCCTTCTCCAATTTTGGCTCCACTCCACATCCGCTCTCGAACAAGGTCCGGCGCGCCGTCGAGCTGACCAAGGCCCGCCGCCCGGATATCCCCGTGGACGGCGAGATGCAGGCCGATACTGCCGTGGTCACAGATATCATTGAAAAACGCTACCCGTTCAGCTCCGTGAAGGATGCGAACGTACTGGTCTT
>JBLNAU010000119.1:0-3100 GCA_050259515.1 Syntrophothermus sp. | reverse complement strand
CTCCCGCCGCTATGGAAATTTTTGGGACAAGCTGGTGATCGCCCTTTCGCCCACCTCGGCTGTGCCGCCCTGGTTTTATGGTATTTTTTTGATCCTGATCTTTGCGGCCATTTTCAAGGTCCTTCCTTTTGGCGGCATGGTGGACTCACCCCCGCCTTCCAATCCCATCGATTATTCCTTGAGCGTGCTCAAGCATATGTTCCTGCCTTGCATTTCGCTGATCCTGAGCTCGTTCTTTCTGAGCATTTATAACTACCGCACGTTTTTCCTGATCTATTCCAGTGAAGACTACGTGGAGATGGCCAAGGCAAAGGGCCTCCCATCCCGGGATGTGGAGCGCCGGTACATCCTGCGGCCGACACTGCCAAACATCATCACCAACTTTGCCCTGCTGATCATTGCCCTGTGGACAGGCGCCACCATCACCGAGACGGTGTTTCTCTGGCCCGGCCTGGGTCGGACGCTTTACCAGGCGGTCGGCCTGTATGACATTCCGATCATTGTCGGTTCCACGATCATCTATGCTTATCTACTGGCATTGACGGTCTTCCTGCTCGATTTCATTTACGCCCTGGTCGATCCGCGCGTGAAGGTGGGCGGTTGATAAAATGAAAGCCATCCGAAACTCCTTTCAATTGATCTGGAAATATCCCTCGGCGATCATGGGGATCCTGGTAATTCTGGCCCTGGTGTTCACTGCCATTTATGCCATGGTCACGATCCCTTATCACGAGGCGATCCGCTTGTGGCGCGGCGGGGAGGAGGTCTGGTACCAGAATCCCAAGTTTGCCGCGCCGGCCTGGGTTAATTTTTTCTCAACCAGGAAATACGCTGAATCTTTCTCGGTCAGGACCAGTGACGGAAGCTTTCCAGAGGAAATCACATCCGGTGCGCAGGATACGTCGACGATACTGGCCACCTACACCTTCCCCTTTCATTCGGACTATCTACCGCAGGATATGATCCTGTACATCACCTCCCGATATCAGCAAAAACAGCCTTTCATTTCCGCGGAGTGGCACACGCCGGACGGGAGAAAGATCCGCCTTGCCAACCTGGCCGTCAGCCAGAAACAAACCTATCGCTTCGCCCAGGATGAAAAGCTGAAAACCAAGCTGCGCACAGAGGATGTCATCACAGCGCTGTTCACCGATCCGGATACCGGGAAGATCGTCAAAGGAGATTACCAGCTCCAGCTCACCGGAACGACCTTCGAGCCCGAGTCGACCCTGGACGCAGAATTCGTCTTTCACGGCCAGGTCTACGGCCTCGCCGGGACCGACCAGGCGCGCCGCGATCTGATGGTCCCTCTGCTGTGGGGAACTCCGGTCGCGCTGGCCTTTGGGCTGATCGCATCCCTCGGCACCGCGGTCCTGACCATGGTCATCGCGGCCGTGGGAACCTGGTACGGCGGCTGGCTCGACCAGCTCATCCAGCGAATCACCGAGGTCAACATCGTGCTGCCTTTCTTTTCCATCCTGATTATGATCGGCACATTTTATTCACGCAGTATCTGGGTCATTCTTGGGGCCACCATCCTGTTGAGCATCTTTACCGGCTCGATCATTACCTACCGCTCGACCTTCATGCAGGTCAAGGAATCGATGTACATCGAAGCCGCCAGGGCATACGGCGCGAGCAGCCCGCGCATCGTGTTCGTGTACCTGATTCCGCGCATGATCCCCCTGCTGATCCCAGGCCTGGTCTCGGCCGTCCCTGTATTCGTGTTCCTGGAGGCCTCGCTGGCTGTGCTGGGATTGGGCGACCCCGTTCTGCCAACCTGGGGCAAGATCATCGAGGATGCCAATACCAACGGTGCCCTCTACCGCGGCTACTACTACTGGATCCTGGAGCCTGCCACGCTGTTGATGATCACCGGTCTGGGGTTTGCCATGTTAGGCTTCGCGCTGGATCGAATTTTTAATCCGAAACTGAGGGACATATGAGTCCGATTGCAGAAAAACTTTTACAGATCGAAAACCTGGTTTTGCATTTCAAGACCAGCAGCGGTACGGTCCAGGCTGTGGATGGGGTGGATTTCGAGCTCGAGACCAACCGGGCGGTTGTCATCCTGGGCGAGTCAGGATGCGGAAAAAGCTCGCTTGCCAAAGCCATCCTGCGCCTGCTGCCGCGCAACGTTGAATCGTATGACGGCAGGGTGTACCTTCAGGGCACGGATGTCATGAAATACGATGAGGAACAGTTCCGGCAGAACGTGCGCTGGGCACAGATCTCGCTGGTTCCGCAGGCCGCCATGAATTCGCTCAACCCTGTCCTGCGGGTGGGGGATCAAGTGGCCGAGCCGGCCATGGTCCATCTCGATATCCGAAAAGAGGAGGCCATCCGGCTGGCGAAGCGCATGTTCCAGCATGTGGGCGTCCCGGAGGATTTTTTGAATCGCTATTCCTTTGAATTAAGCGGCGGGATGCGCCAGCGCGTCGCCCTGGCGATGGCGCTGGTCACCAGCCCAAGCCTGATCGTCCTCGACGAGCCGACCTCCGCCCTCGACCTGCTGACCCAGGCCAACATCATGAACGTGCTCAAGCGCATCAAACAGGAACTGGGAACCAGCTTCATTCTCATCACCCATGATATTGCCACCTCCAGCGAGCTTGCAGATGAAGTGGCCATCATGTATGCCGGCCAGATCGTGGAAGTGGGCCATGCCCGCGATTTCTTCCCCGCACCGCTCCATCCGTACGCGCAGATGCTGATGGCCAGTGTCCCGCGCCTGCGCAGCGACTCGGACCCGATGTTCATCACGGGCCAGCCGCCGAGTCTGATCAATCTTCCAACAGGCTGTCGCTTTGCAGCGCGCTGCCCGTTTCGTTTTGACAAGTGCGACCAGGAACCGCCCATGTTCAACAGGAACGGTCGCAAGGTCAAATGCTGGTTGTATGAATAAAAGGCATTCCTACTTTAACGACAACCCTAACGAGGAGCGAATATGCCTGGCTTTGCCCTTTATGATGTACTTCAGTCCTTTCAGGAGACTCACCGGGTGGTGATCAATCTCGCCGGTGAGCTCAACGACGAGCAGTTGCGCTGGAAGCCAAAAGGTTATCCCACTTCCATTGGCTTCCACCTCTGGCACCTGGCG
>JBLNAU010000118.1:0-4333 GCA_050259515.1 Syntrophothermus sp. | reverse complement strand
TCATTAGGCATTTTAAAAACCCCTCTCCAGTATTTGACGAGACAGTTCTTTTAATTGTACACTCAAGGTATGGAAAAAGCACCTAACACAACTCGCTGGTGGGATTGGGCCTCGCTGGCGTTACTTTTTGTCTTACTGGAAATCGTTGCATCCCGTCTGGTCGCCACCTCCTGGACACCTTATCTATACCTGGCGCAGACCTCCACTTACCTTGCCTTTGTGGTCGGCGTGGCACTCGGATATAGCCGGTTTTCCCGGCGATTATCGCAATGGCTGAGTGCCATCTTTATGGTCCTCATGCTTCCGCTGCAGTGGACGCTGATGATCGACCAGAATGTTTCGCTGGAAGGACAATTTACCAGTGTTGCCGGGCGATTGTTCTTTTCCACCTCAGATTTTCTGGCACGCCGCCCGGTGGAGGATCCGCTGTTTTTTGTGGTCATTATGACCCTTGCCTTCTGGTTTATCAGCTCCTGGGCAGGGTTCGCACTTGTCCGCGACCAGAACTATCTGGCGGCAGTCCTCCCCTGCGCGATCGGCTTCATGACCATCCAGGCGTATGACCGCAACCGGTTGTGGATCCTGGCCGTCTTTGCGTTCATGGCTCTGCTCCTGCTTGGAAGACTGCATTACCTGCAGAACAAGGAGGCCTGGCATAAGAGGCGCATTCTGCTCTCTCCGGATACCGGTGTCGAGCTAACAAGCAGCATGGTCGTCGCGGCGGGATTGCTGATCCTGGTTTCCTGGACACTCCCCTCGTCGATATCCTCCTGGCAGTCTGCCACACGGACCTGGGATAAGCTCACCAAGCCCTGGCGCACATTCACCCAGAACATGGAGAATGCCGTCAGCGCGCTGGAGTCACCCAGCGGCAGCAAACGGGGTGAGTTCTACGGCTCAGAGCTTCCGCTTGGAAGCGGCTGGCCTCTTTCTGATTCCGTCATGTTTACCGTGAAGGCTCCGGATATTCCATCCGATCAGCGCCCTCCCCGTTATTACTGGCGAGGCCGCAGCTATGATTACTTCGTAAACGGTCAGTGGTATTCCACCGGTACCGTCCGAAGTGAGTATTCTCCTGAGGAATTGAATCCGGTGAGCCTGCAGTCGACGACGGGACAAACTCCGGCGCATTTCATGTTCCACACCGGTGACGCCTCGTTGTCACTGTTATATTCCCCAACCGACCCGGTCCGAGTGGACCACCCGGGTGTCACCTGTAAGCAGGGCACGGACATCGTTGCCTGGCATGCCTTCCCCTGGCTCAAATCAGGCGAGACCTACGCAGTGGATGTGTTCCTCAAAAACCCGAATCTTCAACAATTGCGGGATGCAGGGACGAATTATCCCGACTGGGTCTCTCAAAAGTATCTGGAGCTCCCCAAGAGCTTCTCACCGAAAATCACACAACTGGCCAAGGACCTGACTGCGGACGCCCCAACGCCGTATGACAAAGCCTCTGCCATTACGCAGTATCTGCGCGACAATATCGAATATGCAGCCACTGTCCCCAACCCGCCTCGGAATGCAGACCGGCTGGAATGGTTTTTGTTCAACTTCAAAAAAGGTTTCTGTGTCTACTATGCCTCCTCTGAGGTGGCCATGCTGCGCTCGCTGGGCATTCCAGCACGCATGGCAGTGGGATTTGCGCAGGGTGACAAGGATGGCAACGACTATACCGTCCGCAGGCTGCACGCGCATGCCTGGCCGGAAGTCTACTTTCCCGACATTGGCTGGGTGGAGTTCGAACCGACCGCCAGCCAGCCTGCTCTCAGCCGTCCACTTCCACCTTCAGATCCCAACCAGCTGGACTCTGCGACACCCCGAAACAATTCCCGGCGGGATGACGCCTTTGCCGGCAAGGACCAGAGTGAAGACCCGGGTATTACACCCACAGCTGCCGCGGTTGAGAAACAGATCTCCCCTCTTCTCTATTTGATCCCGTTGTTCATCGCCGCTGCGGCACTGTTCTTCTTCCTCAACCGCAGATTCCTGTTTACGAACCATGTCCCGGTGCTGGTCCGCACGACATTTGAGCGTTCCGGCCTGGTAGTTCCCAGGTGGATCCTGGATTGGGAGAACTGGGTGGGTCTTTCCCAGATCGAGAAGGCTTTCGAGAGCATCAACTTTGGTTTGCGCACACTGGACGGCCAGACCGTTCCTGTTCACAACACTCCGGGCGAACGAGCCAGGAAGCTTAGCTTCCTCCTACCGCAGATGTCCGAGCAGATCAAACTTCTTCTGGACGAACACCAGACATACCTTTATACTTCCAGAGTCGCAAATGATGTTCAGGCCCGCCAGGCAGCATTCAACATCCGCAAGCAGGTGATCGTGGAACGCTTCCGTTATTTACTGTTCGGGAAACCCATACGAGACTAAGATCGCCCTTTAATCGTGCCGGGCCTGGACCCAAAAGGAATGCACATGAGCTCTACAATTTCCAGGCCCGTCCCGTTAAATGATCAGGTGATCGCCATTGCCCAAAAAGCAGCAAAGCTCCGCGGCACGCTCGACGAGCAGCGTGCCGCGGATATCATATATGGGCTGAAGGACATCGAGAATTCACTCTCACAGGTCAGCCATATCCTCATTCCCATTGAACAGCGGTACAGTCATTTACAGGCCCTGGGCAATATCGGCCAGGTGGTCAATTCAACCCTGGAAGTGGACGAAGTTCTGCAGATCGTGATGGACACCATCGTCCGCCTGATGGGAGCCGAGCGCGGTTTCCTGATGCTGCGTGACGAACGCGGTGAGATGCGGACCCGCATCGCGCGCAACTGGGAACAGGAGGCGATCAACCATAATGAGTTCGCGATCAGCCGCACAATCATCCAGCGGGTGATCGAGTCGGGGGAGGCCGTGCTGACCACGAATGCGCGTGAAGACCCGCGCTTTGGCGGGCAGGAGAGCATCATTGCCTTTAACTTGCGCTCGATCCTGTGTGTCCCGCTCAAGGTTAAATCTGAGCTGATCGGCGTGATCTACACGGACAACCGCATCCGCACGGGGATCTTTTCCGAATCGGATCGCGACCTGCTGCTTGCCTTCGCCGACCAGGCTGCCGTGGCGATTGAGAACGCCCGATTATTTTCCTCCCTCAAACGCACCCTTGAAGAAGTGACCGAGCTTAAAAATCTGATGGATGATGTGTTCGCGTCCATTGTATCGGGGGTGATCACGGCCGACGTCCAGGATCAGATCACGCTCTGCAACCGGGCGGCCGCGTCCATCCTCGGGCATGCTTCAGCCGAAATCGTTGGGAGGAAAATCGAGGAGATCCTGCCCGCCCTTGCAAATGATATCCTGCCGCATCTTGATACGGTCCGCAAAACCGAACAGCCGATTGTAGGACTGGAGATCAGTTATAAGCTGCCCGAGCAGGGTATTGTGGACTGGCGCTTTAATCTTTCCCCGCTCAAAGACGCCGGGCAAAAAACCCAGGGCGTAGCAATCGTGCTGGACGACATGACCGAGCAAAAGAAACTCGAGGCACAACGGGGTCTGTTGCGGCGCATGGTCTCGCCGGCCGTCCTGGATCAGATCGACCCGAACAGCCTGCAAATCGGCGGAAAAAAGGCAGACATCACGATCCTATTTGCAGATATCCGCAATTTCACCAGCTACAGTGAAAAACACACCCCGGAAGACCTTGTGACCATCTTGAATCGTTATCTGGCAGCGGCCGCGGAAGCCGTCCTTGCCCACGCAGGCACCGTGGACAAATTCCTGGGCGACGCTGTGATGGCCTGGTTCAACGCGCCACTACCCCAGCCTGACCATACGCTGCGGGCGGTCAAGTCTGCCATAGCGATCCGCGAGGCTGTGAATGCTCTGCATGCAAAATTACCGGAGGAGGCCCACCTGGATTTCGGTGTGGGCATTCATTACGGTGAAGCCGTGCTGGGATGGATCGGCACGGAAAAGCGGCTGGAATATACAGCGATCAGCGACAGTGTGAACACCTGCAAGCGCCTCCAGGAAAATGCCGCCAAAAACCAGATCCTGATCTCCAGAGATGCATATGATCGGGTGAAGGACGAAGTAAATGCCAGGCCGTTCCTTCCCCTGACGGTGAAAGGCAAGACGCAGCCCATCGAGGCCTATGAAGTTCTGGGCTTGAAATGATCTCTTTTTATCGCCAAACTCTTTGAACGAACCTGGCCAGTTGTTCCATCCCAAGCGCAACCGGACCGGTATTGATGTACTCATTGACCGTATGTGCGCTGCCGCCGGTCGAGACCCCCATCACAACAGCAGGATATCCCCTGCTCAAAGGCACATTTGCATCCGTGGAGCCTGAAGTAAGGACTGCATTGATCCCCTGTTCGCG
>JBLNAU010000117.1:0-3604 GCA_050259515.1 Syntrophothermus sp. | reverse complement strand
GCGGTGGAAGCCCTGCAGGAGCTACAACAAAAGTATCCGAACGCCAGCGTAACTCCGGCGTTATTTATGCGCGGCTGGCTGCGTTTGCAGCTCCTGGCCGACACTACGAGCAGCGATGATATGAGCGCAGCCATAGAATTCAATACGCCTAGCCCGCTCGCTTCCAATGGACTTGACAGTACTCGTTGCCTTCGGCGACTCACTCCAGATCAACTTAATCTACTCACGGATATCCTGCAAGATCGGACTCTCCCACTCACCGCCTGGGCTGAAATGGAATTATGGGGATTAGCACCCCGTTTGCCAGTTCGTTTGGATTTTGAACCCGCAGCTCTGCTGGCTGCTCTCCGTCAGCAGGCGGATGCACAGGAGTGTCTGCCCTACAGTTCCCTGGTTGACTTCTGGCTGGCCCGACTCACATCAGACGGAGAATTCTCCTTCGATCCAACCATCGTCATTCTAAATGATGCTGGTGCAGTGAGCGGAGATCCTGCTGCTGGGCCAGTTCAGACCTTGCTCGCACAGGTGTTGGCGGATTGGACCGCGGCTGATTTCGCAGAGATGACCGCCTCCCCACTGCTCGACTCAGGTTCTGAAACGCTTCGTCCGACCTGCCGGCTTGTCGAACCAGCGCAGCTACCTGCTTTGCTGCGCTGGGACTTGAGACAGGACAAGCTCGTCCCCGTTCCGGTGGTATTGAAGTTCGATCCCTTTGATGCAGTCCAGCAATTGGTGGAAGCCGATGGGTTGTCGGCAGTGCTAACCGAGACCATCGTACCCCCGCTGGAAACTGGCTTTGTCTCGCTGACTCTGGCAGCCAACCTGCCGGATCATTTGAAAGGTGTTGTGCATCTAGGCGTAGATCTGTTTGCTCCCCCTCACCCGCCGGAACGTGTCCAGCCATTGACGGCTTCCCTTCTCCTGGATGACACGCAGAGCTTGCAGACCGTCAATTGGCGTTTTTCCCCAATCGAAGAGGTGAAATATCAATATAGCGGATTTGCGATTGTAACTCTTCCATCCTCTACCGGCAGTCCCAAGATCTGCCGCCTGGAAAGCCAGGCCAAACCGTATTCGAAGAATTATTTACTGTTGAGCATTGCGGATTTCCCGCTTGGATTTGTTCCGGTTCAGGCTTCTGACCTTTTGTTGGGAGAAGCGCTGGTCATCGGTCGATGTAATTATACAGACCCGGATAGCGGCATTCCCATCGAGGTGACATTTGAACTGAATACAGCTCAACCTGTTGTGACTCTCTGTTTGCCAGCCACCGCGATCTCTATGGCACGTCTGCACCTGGAGGCACACACACTGGAGGATGGGGATCCCACAACAAAAACACTGGTGATCGGAGAGTTTCCGGCCCGGAGTTTGCAGCTGGATCTGTTCCACTTGCGGGAATACGGACCACATACCATCCCAATGGAAGTGGAATTCGAGGCTTCGGATGTGCTCCTTGTGGTGGATGTACTCCCGGAGGGCAAGTTGGATCAGCCAGAACAAGCGACATCCCTTTTCTTTACTCCGGCTGAACCAGCCCGCTCCTGGACCTACTTCGCTGCTTCCCCATTTCATGCCGGTTATGTCTACCGTGTCCATGCGCCTGGCGACCCACCGCCGGGGCCCTGGTCGGCGATCCAATCGCCATTTGACCCGTTGAAACTGAACCCATCACAGTTGAGTGATGCCGCGCCGAATAAGGAAAACGTATGATTCAGATTGCTGGAGGTTTTCAATTTCGCGATTTGTATATTTACCCGGAGCAAGGGGAACATGCAAGTCCCGATCGGTTCTTCTATTTTCCTGTCACCCCGCAGCCGGAAACCGACTCTCAAGGACGCCCAACGTTGCTGTCCATCCCCACAGGACAGGGCGGCTTCCTGCAGCTGGGGACACACCTGGGGGCAGGGCAGGACGAGGGGGAGTTGATTGAGGAGGCCCGCCGGGAGCTGGTGGGCCGCCTGAATGAACCCGCTTCCCCGGTTGAAACCAGCGGAGCCCTGCCGGTACCGCCTATGCATGGCGTGGGCGACCCGCTGAATATTCTGCTCGAACCGGCTCCGATGAAGGTCAGGCAGGCCAGGCTTCAACTGGGAAAAGGAGAGGAAGACCCCTCGGCAGCGGAAGTTCTGGCTCAGAGTGACACTTCCGGTTTCCATCCTTTTACTGCGCTGTTCAATGCCCAGCTGAATGCGGAACAGCAAGCCCGTGTGGTAGCCGCGCTGAACGGCCGTCCGGGCTTCCTGCAGGTCATCTACGACGCCAGCCTGTCTCTCCCCGTCCAGGCCTCTGCCCGCTTCCTGGGCGATATCCGTGGAATGATCGCCGAGCTGGCTGCGATCCCCGGGAGGAAGCCGGTGACTGCTCCGGACGTGACCGACCCGGCGGGCTCTTCGGGAGCAGATCTCTATCACCTGGCAGATGAACTCCTCCAAAAGGCAGTCGAGCAGGGCCAGGTGAAAGTCGAAACACAAAGTTCCGACTCTGCACCGCAGAGTCTGCAGCAGCATGCGATCGACGAGGCCCGCCAGCGTATGCTCAACCTTTTGGTCCACGAAGCGCGCCGCCGGGCACAAACGCCGCCGGTCCAGGTCTTAGCCGGGGGCGTAGATCAGGCACATGCGGAGGCGGCAGCCAGTTTTACCGATTCAGTGGAGTATCCGCTGTCCCTGGTCACAGATGTGGCGACCTGGTTCGGTGGGCAGAGGAAAGGAACGGACCATCTTATGTTTTTACCAGGAAAGTAATTAACGGTTCACAGGTAATAGCTTGGGGTTATGACCCGAGCCCGATCCGCCCCGTGCGGCGGAGTAGTGGCATCACTACCGGATCACAAGCGACCTATCAGACCAGGAGGATTTTATGCTACGCATTGACTTAAGACACATCCATGAAGGCATCACCGCCTTTGACGACGACGAGCTGTTCAACAGGTTCTACCTGCTCCCCAACGAGCCGCGCTACCGGCTGGACCCGAACGGGAATCCCGTTTTCAAGTTCATTAAATATCGCTTTCCGGTGGACCACGGGGGAGGCAAGGTGGGCGGCGGGTTCCTGATTTTCGATGCGGAATTTGTCGTGCCGGAAAGCAAAATGCCCAAGATCATGGAGGAGCTGACCAGCCTGGTTCAGCAGCGTGCCAGTGCTCGGGGTGTTCCAGCCCCGCCGGTGGAAATTGGCAACCTCATCTATACCTCCGGCGAAACATTGTTAAACATTTTCAATTCTTCGCAGGACCTGGTGCAAAGCACCTTCAACCCCGGGGAGCCCTCCCTGTATGGGAACAACATCTGCTCCTTCAGTGTCGAACTGACCCCCGAAGGCGCTGCTCTGGCTGAATCGGCGCTGCAGGGAAAGGGCGGCGCGGTCCAGGTGGTTTACAAGCTCAAGTTCTGGGCAAAGCTACCGCCTTTCAGGATCCATGCCTGGTTTAATTCCTTCCAGTTTTACAGTTTCTACCAGACCATCGACGTCGATTGGAACTTCTGGTCGGATGACAAATACCGCGAAACCCTGCGCGAGCAGATGATCGCCTCGCAATCCATCGGCGTGAAAGTGGAGTCCAACTCGCCGATCGACCCGGACCTGGAAAAAGAGGTGTCGG
>JBLNAU010000116.1:0-5634 GCA_050259515.1 Syntrophothermus sp. | reverse complement strand
GTCCTGCCCACGCATGTCTATGTCTACCTGGAGCGTCCGATCGACCGGGACACCATTCTGAGTCTTCATGAAATAGCGGGGGTCGAGGATGTGGAACCTTTCAACCAGGTCAATATCCTTTATAAGATCCATCCGGAAGACGAGTGGAGGCAGGGCGTCATCCAGATGCGGGATGATTACAGCGCACAAAAATACGCGCTCCTTCAGCTCCGGCAGGGCAGCTGGCCCACTGGAAAGAATGAAGTTGGCCTGGAGAGGATGGCGGCCCAGTTCCTGAACATCGGGATGGGTGATTCGGTCATTATCAAGATCGACGACAAGGAGCGAAAGTTTCCCATTACCAGCCTGATCCGTCACCCATTTGTGCCGCCGCCTCAATTCATGGACCTGGCATTCTTCTTCATGAGTGGCGAGGGCATGCAGCGCTTCGGGATACAGGAGGGCCAATTCAGCTCCCTGTATGTACGCGTCACTCCCTACAGCTCGGATCATGCAAAAGAAGTTGCGACCGCCATCAAGAACAAACTGGCCAAGCAGGATATTCGTGTTGCGCAATTCCAATATGAGGACCCAGATAAACACTGGGGCCGGACCTATATGGACGCCATGGTCCAGGTGCAACAAATGCTGGCCATCATCTGTGTGTTCATCAGTGCCATCCTGGTGTTCAACACGATCTCCAATCTCATCACGCAGCAGATGAATCAGATTGGTGTCCTCAAAGCCATCGGAGGCAGGACACCTTTTATCGCGGGCATCTACCTGTTCAACGCCCTGGTGTATGGGGCGCTGGCTTTCATCATTGCCTTTCCGCTTTCAGCGATCGTCGCATACGGCATCACAAAATCCTTCCTGAATCTGTTCAATATCGACTTTAACACCTTCCAGATCTCCAGGAATGCTGTCATCTTCCAGGCATTATGTGCCCTGCTTGCGCCTCTGGTAGCCGGCCTGCCTCCCATTCTCAAGGGAGCCTCCATCACCGTCCGCCAGGCGATTGCAAGTTATGGTTTGGGAAGCGGATCCAGCTCAGGCCGGATGGATCGCTGGCTGGAATCGATCGGCGCGCGTTTATTGCCATCGCACTATGCCACCGCCATCGGCGATATCCTCCGCCACAAGGGACGCCTGATCATGACCGAGCTGGTGCTGATCGCCGCAGGGGCATCCTTTTTGATGGTGATGAGTCTCAATTCTTCACTCGATCTCACCCTGGACAATTTTTTCGGCCGCCAGGTGTATGACACGACAATTGGGTTTGAACGCGAGCAGCGCATGGACCGGGTGACCCAACTGGCAGAAACGGTCGAGGGTGTGGACAAGGCCCAGGTGCTCTTCGAGCGATCGGCCAGCCTGTTCGTCAAAGGGCAGCTGGTCAAGGAGGCCGGGCTCGGCACAACCATTCGCGGTCTGCCTCCGGAAAGCGACTTTTTCAAGCCGCTGATCGTGGCAGGACGCTGGCTGGTCCCCGGGGATGGACGCGCCATCGTCATTCCCCGTGAGACGGCAGAGAAGAACAACATCCAGGTCAACGACATCATCATTCTCGACATTGGCACCTCAGGCAAGAATGAATGGCAGGTGGTGGGCCTGTATGAGCCTGTTTTCGTCGGCGGTTTTGCGGCCGATACGCTCTATGCCCCGCTGGACAGCCTGTTCCAGATCACTAAGATGTACAACAAGGCCGGCCTGGTGCAAGTCCGCACGATATCGCACGATCGCGCCTTTGCCCAGGAGGTAACCAAGAAGCTCAAGGAAACCTTCGAGCTGCATAACATGGACGTTGCCGGCAGCCAGGTTCAGCTGGACCAGCGGGCGACGAATGAATGGCAGTTCAGTCTCGTAACTTCGATGCTGCTTGCCCTATCCATTATTGTGGCGCTTGTAGGGGCGATCGCCCTGATGGGAGCGCTGTCCATTGGTGTGATCGAGCGGACCAAGGAAATCGGAGTACTGCGCGCGGTTGGAGCACGCTCGCCTGTCATCCTGGGAATTTTTGTCCTGGAAGGCATCCTGCAAGGTCTGCTCAGCTGGCTGATCGCCGTCCCCATTTCTCTGCTTGTCAGCCCGGGCGCTGCGAAGACCATGGGAACGGTCATGTTCGGCGCTACTTTGGACTACCAGTACAACTGGACCGCCGTCTTCATCTGGCTGGCGATCGTAATAGTGATGTCCGTCCTGGCTTCGCTCCTGCCTGCCCGAGGAGCCACACGGATCAGCGTACGAGACAGCCTGGCATATGCATGATCAAAAATTGCTGGATTCATCCATATCGATCTGACCAGTCAAAGACTCCATCCGGCTACAATGCCGGAGGCTTTTACCCCAGGATCAACCAGTTGGACGTGCTGATTGAGTGCCTGTGAATTAACCAGTAAGATAATATCTATTCCTGTCCAATCGGACAGTAGAAAACTCCCCCGGTGACGGGGGAGTTTTTTTCTCCAGGATCGTATTATGAGGGTGATCGGGAACATCAGAAGAAAGGATTTCACCATGGACAAGACAACCAAAACCGTTCTTATCGTGATCGGATCGCTGCTGGTACTGTGCGCGTGTACCAGTGCCGCACTGCTGGGTACAGGCATTTGGTCACTCGGCAAGCTCGTACAGTTTGCCGAGAGCAACACCACCGAGGATCCACAGAAAGTCACCAAGGTTGCCTCGGAAATTGCCCGGTTCAATGTACCGGATGGCTTCAATCCCGTATACAGTATGAGGATTGCCGACTTCACCATGGCCCAGTACATGACCCGGGATGAAAAATCTGTCATCCTCCTGACGCAATTCCCACAAGGGACGAGCATTAACATGGACGAGATGATGCGGCAGATCCAGGAAGGATCCCGCAGGCAAAACAGCCCCTGGTACAACATGGACACGGCGCTCGTGGAACAAAAGCCGGTTATCATCCGCGGCGAGGAAACCACATTGAGCATCAGTGAAGGAACGGATGATAAGGGAGTCACGTACCGCATGGCTAGCACGACCTTCCAGGGAAATGGTGGCGGGCGGACAGTCCTGATGGTGGTAGCCCCCGCCGACCAATGGAATGACGGGATGGTGAAGGATTTCATCGCATCCATCCAGTAATGCAAGAATCATAACGTCCCGAGGGAAACAATTCCCTCGGGACATTTTATGGGGAAATCGACACACTTATCCCGAGGAGACAGTTATGCCCCGAACGCAAAAAAACGATAACCTGGTTCTTTTTCTATTAGCCCTGGGTGGCGTGATCATTCATATTCTTCTGAATGGTCAATATGGATTCCACCGCGATGAGCTTGATTTCATCATGAGCGCACGCCAGCTTGACTGGGGCTATGTTTCCTATCCACCTGTCACTCCGCTTTTTGCGCGCATCGGGCTTGAGCTATTTGGTGAATCCCTGCGCGGCCTGCGTGTCCTGCCGGCCATCGCCCAGGGGATCGTTATGATTCTAGCGGGCTTGATGGCGCGCGACATGGGTGGAAGGCGCAACGCGCAGCTTATGGCAGCCTTCGCGGTGTTCATAGCCCCGATGTCGCTGCTGGGCGGTACGGTCATCATGTATTTTGCATTCGATTATCTCTGGTGGGCGTTGATTGCCTTCTTCATGGTCCGCCTGCTTGCTACCGATGACCCGCGTTACTGGCTGGGTATCGGCGCAGGGATCGGTCTGGGCATGATGACCAAGTACACCATGGCATTCTGGGTCATTGGGCTGATCGTCGCGACCCTGGTGACGCCAACGCGCAAATACCTACGCTCGAAGTGGCTCTACCTAGGCGCTGCGCTTGCCCTCCTAATGTTTCTTCCCAATCTGATCTGGCAAATCCAGCATAATTTTATCTCGCTGGATTTTCTATCCGCCATCCATGCCCGGGATATCGAATGGGGGCGCACAAAAACCTTCCTTCCCGATCAGTTTTATCTGACCACTAATCCGCTTTCCCTGCCCCTGTGGGTGGCCGGCCTGATCCTGTGCCTGTTCAGTCCTTCGATGAAACGCTTTCGCCCCCTGGGCTTGATGTTCGTTGTTACCTTCCTCTTACTGCTCGGCAGCCAGGGACGAGGCTATTACCTCGGCCCTGCATACGTCATGCTTTTTTCAGCCGGCGCAGCCTGGTTTGAAAATTGGCTTGCATCACATTCGGAGAAACAAAGCCGGCTTGGTTCCGGTCTGGCATGGACAATACTGGTGATTGGCAGCCTGGTGGGGATCAGCATAGCGAAACCGGTCGCGCCAATCAATTCTTCGCTGTGGAAGATTACCTCCAAAATCAATGATGTCTATGGGGAGATGGTTGGATGGCAGGAGCTGACAGCCAATGTGGCAAAGGTCTACGCGTCCATTCCGGATAAGGAAAAGCCGCGCACGGTCATTTATGCCGGAAACTATGGAGAGGCGGGTGCTCTCGATCTATACGGGAAACAATATAGTCTGCCGCGTGTCATTAGTGGTTCGAACAGTCTGTGGTACCGCGGATATGGCGATACAGATCCTGAAACTGTGATCATCGTTGGGGTAGATTACTCTGAGGCGGGAACGGTTTTTCACTCCTGTAAAGTCGCCGCCAGAACGACAAATAGTTATGGCGTAAAAAACGAAGAATCGACTTACCATACAACGATATTGATCTGTCGCGATCCTCGGCTCCGCTGGAAGGATATCTGGGCACAGTCGCAGACGTTTCAATAGGTTTAAAACAATGACTCTTGCCTACCTATAAAGAAATAACGATGCCATGGATATCATCATTAAGTTTCATCGTGTTTTCCCAAGGATAACACCAGCCTGATGCAGGCAGCCACCAATCTCGTATCAGAATGTGGCGGCGAGACTGGTTTTCCATGCCCGCGCCTGCCGCTCAACACCTTCCAAACGAGCGGTCTACCCGACTGGGAGATCGGCGATCTCAGCGGACCCATTATCACCCTGGAGAAAAAAGGCTATCCTGTTGAGTACCACCAGGTGCGTGAAGGGCATACCTGGGAAAACTGGCGCAGCCTGTCGGATGAAATGCTGATTTATTCTTTCGGCACTGACTAAAAGAAAGATGACAGTTCCGATCACTGATTTTGAAAATTAAAGATCTCGAAGGAGACAACCATGGATCACATGAAGCCGGTATTCCGGCTAACTCTGATTATCCTGTTCCTTCTTTCATCATGCACATCGTCGGTCTCTACACCAACAAGTATCCCAACAGAGACCCAGGCAGCGGTCAGTCCCACGGAGGCTGTGCCAGCGCTGCTAAACGAGGCTAAGCTTGCCCAGTTTGAGGGATATGCCGCTGAAACCATGCGATTGATGGAAGTTCCGGGCATGTCCATTGCCATTGTCGAAAATGGCAAAGTGATCTATGCCAAAGGGTTCGGCGTGCGCGCACTTGGCAGTGATGACCCGGTCAACCTCGATACACTGATGCGCATCGCGTCAACATCAAAGGCACTCACCAGCGTGATGATGGCTACCCTTGTCGACGATGGCTTGATGCAATGGAATACGCCGGTGACATCCATCCTGCCAGCCTTTGCCGTCGGGGATGCAGAGTTGACCAAAAAGCTTACAATGCATGACCTCGTCTGTGCCTGCTCAGGCATGCCCGCTAAAAACTCTGCCCTGTTCCTGTCCGGGCTGGAGCGGGC
>JBLNAU010000115.1:0-4360 GCA_050259515.1 Syntrophothermus sp. | reverse complement strand
TGGACGCGATCATGCCATGAACATCATCCGGCTTGGTGAACGGGCGCACCATGATGGTGTCCTGTTTCTCTTCCTTGGCCATTTGTTCAGCCTTATCGGCATCGAAATAGACCTGGCCGACAGCCGCACCCGGGGAGGCGTTCACGCCCTTGGCAAAGAACGTGCCTTCCTTCTCGGCATTGGCCATTGCCTTGGGATCGAACTGCGGGTGGAGCAGAGAGTCAACGTTATCAGGAGTGACGCGCTGGACAGCCTGTTCCTTGGTGATCAGGCCTTCATTCGCCATATCGACGGCGATCTTCACCGCGGACTTGGCGGTGCGCTTGCCGTTGCGGGTCTGGAGCATCCACAGCTTGCCGCGCTCGATGGTGAACTCGACATCCTGCATGTCCTTGTAGTGCTTTTCGAGCTTGCCGGTGATGTCCATGAACTGCTTGTAAGCCTTGGGCATCTGTTCGTTGAGATGTACGATCGGGTCGGCGTTGCGGATACCAGCGACCACGTCCTCACCCTGGGCGTTGATCAGATATTCGCCCATCATCACCTTTTCGCCGGTGGACGGATTGCGTGTAAATGCCACGCCGGTGGCCGAGTCATCGCCCATGTTTCCGAAGACCATGGTCACGATGTTGACGGCGGTGCCGAGATCGTCAGAGATGCCTTCCTTCTTGCGGTAGGCAATGGCACGCTTGCCGTTCCAGGATTCGAACACGGCCTTGGTGGCCAGCTCGAGCTGTTTGTAGACATCCTGGGGGAATTCCATGCCAACGTTCTGCTTGAATACTTCCTTGAACGTTGCGACCAGGGCTTTCCAGTCTTCGGCAGTCATTTCGGTGTCGAGCTTGTAGCCCTTGCCTTCCTTATACTGGGCCATCGGGTGTTCGAATACTTCATCGTCTAGGTTGAAGACGGTGGTCCCGAACATTTCGATGAGCCTTCGATAAGAATCCCAGGCGAAGCGCGCATTTCCGGTCAGATTCGTTAATCCTTCTACAACCTTGTCATTCAGGCCGATGTTCAGGATTGTGTTCATCATACCGGGCATGGAGAACTTGGCGCCCGAGCGACAGGATACAAGAAGCGGATTCTTTGCGTCCCCGAACTTCTTGCCGGTGGCTTTTTCCACCTTTTTCAATGCAACAAGCATTTGCTCCCACTGTCCGTCAGGGAACTTGCCAGTCTTGCGGAACTCGTTACAGGCTTCGGTGGTGACCGTAAAGCCCGGCGGGACGGGTACACCCGCACGAGTCATATCGAAAAGGCCCGCGCCTTTGCCGCCCAGCAGGGAACGAACCCCTTCCCAGGACCCGGCGTATTTTTCGGCTGCTGCAACCTCTTCGAAGTTATAAACCCATTTTTTCATGATAAGCCTCCAGGGTTCAGAATTTGAATGTATCCGTAGAAGTTTACCACGAAGAGTTAAAGTCAAAAGTGACTAATTTTTCAGGCATTTGTCAACTTGCCACCGCTGCAGCTTCTCTAACAACTCATCTAATCCTGTATATCGGCTTCTGGCTCAATTGAAACCAGATTCTTTGCGGCACTCTGTATTTGTTAGCGTTTTGCAAGCCGGGAAATTTGACTTTCTGTGATAATATGTTTGTAATGGAAGCGAAAATGACAATAAAATTACTTGTAATTGACGACGATTCAGCGGTCACCGATCTGCTCTCCCTGCTTTTGAAATCCCAGGGATTTGAGGTCTTTGCCACGAATAACAGCGCGGAAGGCCTGAGCATGATCCGTGAACTCGAACCAGACCTGGTTGTCCTCGATCTTATGATGCCTGAAATGGATGGGTGGGAAGTGTGCCGCTCAGTGCGTCAGTTCAGCCAGGTGCCCATCATTATCCTTTCCGCTTTGAATGATCCTTCCATGATCGCCAGCGTGCTCGATGCCGGGGCGGACGATTACCTGACCAAGCCGACTCCCAGTCGGGTTTTGGTGGCCCATATCAACCGGCTTGCCAAGCGGAATGGAACTTTACGCTCCTCCAGCCTGAACGACTCGCTGTCCCGGCCCCTTCCTGCATCCTAGAAAGTGAAGCTCCCAGCCGGATGCCGGCCCCCGTAAATAAAAATCCCATCGCCTGTGATTGTGCGGTGGGATTTTTTTTATCTTATGCCAGGTGTCTCAACGCCTCGGCAGTCTTTTCTGGCGCCTCCTTCATTGGCATGTGACCCACGCCGGGGATCTCGACATAATAGGCATTTTGCAAAAGGGCGTTCGCTTCACGAGCACGATCGATCGGCACCAGCGCATCCGCATCGCCATGGACGATCACAACCGGAACGTTGAGGGAGGTCAGCAGCATCGTGGAGTCAATCCGCTCTGCCATTGCTTTCAGTGCCCCGATATAGGCTGCAGGCTGCTGGTGTTCCATGGATTCACGGGCATATTGCTGCAGCCGGGGATTGGACGTGAACTTGGGAGTCATCGTCTCGACCACGCTGGCTATGCCTTTATCGGCCACCTCGGCTGCCGATTTATAGCGTCCATCCCGTCGATCGGGGGTATCTGCCGCTGCCTGGGATGCCACCAGGCCGAGGCCGCTGACCCGCTCGGGATAGACCCGGGCAAAGGCCAGTGCAATATACCCGCCCATTGAGTGACCCACAATCGCAGCTTTGGGAATACCCAGATAATCGAGCAACCCGGCAATGTCTGAAGCAAAATCCTCCAGTGCGTAAAGAGAATCCACCGTGGTGGATTCTCCAAAGCCGCGCAGGTCTGGAAGGATGAGATCGAATCGATCCTCCAGCAGCGGGACAATATCATCCCATAAATGATGATCCAGAGGATATCCGTGCAATAGCACCATCGGTGTGCCGCTTCCCCGGCGGTCGTAGGCAAGATGAACTCCATTTACATCAATAGCGTCCATTTTTACTCCTTATTTCCAATTGACTGCCACTTTTAATTTGCTGCCCAGCTTTGAATAATAATACACAAAGCCATTGTCGCGGCCAAACTCATGGACGCGGCGGGTAATATCCACATCTGACTTGCAGTATTCGGCCACCTTGTCAAGCTCGCCATTCCGATACCAGTCCACCGACTGCACTCCATCGGCTGTCTTGGTGGTCCCAAGCGTTGCCCTTGCGATCGCGTCCAGGCTCAGTCGAAAATTCAGGGCGCGGTAGATATCCACAAGCAGGTCCGTGGAACGGAAGGAACGAAAGTTTTCGTTCGGGGCATAGGGCTTCAGGACTTCATAATCAAAGTTTAATATATTGAAGCCGATGACCCGGTCGGCTGACTTTAATTCGGACACCAGGGCACGGGCATCCTTTTCCCAGTAGACAGCAAAGTCATTGCGCTGCGTTGACCAGGTCACGCCGCAGGCCAGCCCGAGCCTCGAAGCATCCCGCCCGCCGACCTCCTGGAAAAGTTTCTGACTCTCCAGATCGAAATATACGATGTTCATGGATTTCTGATTTCCTTTAGCTGCTGGCTTGCAAAATGCAAAGCTTCTTCTCGGGTGGAGATCTTTCCAGTTGCCTGTCCCTCCCGAATGGACTCCAGCAACTGGCCGATGATCCGCCCGGGCTCCAGGCCCAGTTCGCGCATGAGATCATTCCCGTCCAGCAGGCGCGGCGGAGCGACAGTCTCCTCGCGTTTTTCCCAGTAATTCTCGAGCAGGATGCGGGCCACGTCCAACGCTGCCGCCCAGGTATTTTGCGTGAGTGTGGGTCCATAGGTGCCGCGCAGATCGGCCAGCCCCAGCAGGACAAGATCCACGCCCGCCTCTCCGGTGTCGCGGAAGAAACGATAGAGGGCGCTGCGTGACGGTTCCTTTCCCTCATCCTCCATACGGCTGGTGAAGAAATGAAAGCGCATGTGGTGTTCAATCACCTTACGGATGCGCTCGATCTCATCGTTGCTAAGATTGAAGGCTTCTGCACGATGTGAGGCTGTTTTCGCGCCTTTGGTCTCATGGTCATAAAAGTGGATGCGTCCTGCCTCGTCGATTGACCGGGTGGATGGTTTTTCCACATCATGGTACAGCGCAGCGAAGAACAAGGCCGAACGGACCGATCGATCTGCGTTCAGGGAACTGGCAAAGTGAGCGGCGTACTGCTCACGAAACCGGCCAATGCGCAGAGTGAGCAGCCCGGTGAAGAGATCGTTGGTGCTGTCAGCACTATAGCCTGGAGCCAGCGCTGCCAGGGTGCCTTCCAGATGGCTCAGGACGCTTAGAGTATGCTCCCAAACATCGTAAATATGTGGGACCGTCTGTCGTACTCCCTTGAGGGCGGAAAGCTCGGGGAGCAGGTGAGGGAAGATCCCAAGCATCTCCAGGGCACGCAGGGATGCATCCGGTTTGGGACCCTCCAGGATCTTGAAAAGTTCGTCGCGA
>JBLNAU010000114.1:0-2950 GCA_050259515.1 Syntrophothermus sp. | reverse complement strand
TCCACATTCCAGGTGGATATCCAGAAGGACTGGGGCGATGAGACCGGTTCATGGCAGCCGGGCATCTGGTCGAAGGAAGATCTGGACCGTCTGCACAGTACCCTGATGTGTTTGGCAGAATGTCTTGGCGGCCCCGAAAAGCTGGGATCCTGTACCGGCCAGGTGAGTGTCTATCGGGAGGATTTGGGCAAGCATGGCGGCGAAGCATTGGCGCACCGGGTCAGCTTTTCCACCAAACAGGCCTTCTCTGCCTGGACGGTGGTCCACGAGTTCGCCCACGCCTGGGATGGCAACTACGGATGGAAGTTATCACGGGCCCTCGAGACCTATACCGGCGGGTACACCAGCCCGGTTCGTTCCTTTCTTAAGCGGCTGGCCGGCCAGTCCGATTCAGGCCTGTTCGACCAGCAGGACCAACCGGGACGCCGCGGCCGGAAACCGGGCTGCAACCGGGTGGGTTACTTCTACGGGGATAAACCGAGCGGTTCCAATTGGAACTTCAATCGGGTCGAGGATTTTGCGGAAGCTGTTGCGATGTACGTTGGCTGGGAAAGAGGCAACGAGTTATCATCATGGGCGAAAGCCCGCATCGACCGTTACCTGCTGGACGATGGGGAGAACTCCAAATATTTTGGGACGGATCTCTGGAATACATACAAGCCATTCTTCTATCCTGAAAATGGCGATTACTCCAAAACCAGGCGCTGGCAGTTTGTGGACGATCTGGTAAAGGGGAAGATCAGGATACAGTAATTTTGCATATTTCCGGCCCCCTCCCAATGCGGAGGGGGGCGAAACACCGGGTATAATATCTCCTTTGGAGACTACAGAAACATATGGAAATTACCTGGTATGGACATTCTTGTTTCCGCCTCACGGAGCGCAATTACGCCACCGTAGTGACGGATCCGTTCGATAGTAAAACAATTGGCTACGACGCGCTGCGGCTCAAGTCGGATATTGTTACGGTCAGCCACGACGCGCCCGGCCACAATAATACGGACGCCGTGAAGGGTGTATCGCACATCATCGATGGCCCCGGCGAGTTTGAGATCGGCGGTGTGTTCATCACCGGCGTCCAGTCAGACAGCGCCAGCTCCGGGAAGAAAAAGAGCAAGAACGGCGAATCGGCGGCGCGCAATACGATCTATGTCTTCGATTATGATGGCATCACTGTGGCTCACCTGGGCGACCTGAATGTGACGCCGAGCCAATCGGAGATCGAGTCGCTGGGGACGGTCAATGTGGTGCTGGTGCCGGTCGGTGGGGGAGGCGGGTTGAATGCCGCCAAGGCCGCGGAAGTCATCAGCCTGATCGAACCCAATCTTGTCATCCCAATGCACTATTCCACGCCCGATGCGAAAGTATCGCTCGACTCGTTAAACAAGTTCATCAAGGAAATGGGTCTTTCGAAACCGGCCACCCAGCCTTCATTAAAAGTATCCCGCAGCAGCCTTCCCACCGAAACCCACGTTGTGGTATTGGACTATCAAAAGAGCTAAGCCGGCTCATAATCAACGGCTTGAAAGATCATTGACAGGCAAAAATGGCAGTAAAAGTTTTAATGACTTGGGACATCGCGGGTGAACGCGATCAGGAATATTTCGAGTTCATCATCGGAGAATTCATCCCCGGTGTACAGAGGCTCGGACTGCAGCCGGCTGAAGCCTGGGCCACGATCTACGGGTCCTACCCGCAGATCCAGGTGGGCCTGCTGGCCAGCAATATCGCCCAGGCCAGGCGGGTCCTTGACTCGAGCGATTGGAGCCTGCTGCAGGACAAGCTGTTTGACTATGTCAAAAATTATTCCTACAAGATCGTTCCAGCGCGCGGCGGATTCCAATTCTAGTATCGGACCCTTTCGCAACCATCAATCGAACACGGAGCTACGCGCCGGCAGGCGGTATCTCCGTGATTTTATTTCCCAATGAATTCACGTCTCTCTACGACGCTGCTGCACTGGTATCACCTTAACAAGCGTTCCCTGCCCTGGCGCGACCGGCCGGACAAGGATCCGTACGCGGTCTGGGTTTCGGAGATCATGCTCCAGCAGACGCGCGTCGAAACGGTCATCTCTTATTACGAAAGATGGATGAAGCTCTTTCCAACCATTCCTGCACTTGCCGCGGCGTCCGAGCAGGAAGTGCTGAATGCATGGGAGGGCCTTGGCTATTACAGCCGCGCCCGGAACCTGCATAGAGCGGCAAAGATCGTCAACGAGCAATACGACGGGCAGCTGCCGCGGGATCTCGATGAATTAAAAAAGCTGCCCGGCATCGGACGGTATACGCTGGGGGCCATTGCTTCGATCGCCTTCGATAGGAGCGTCCCTGCATTGGATGGCAATATCAAGCGGGTATATGCGCGCGTGTTCGATCTCTCCGAGCCGGTCGATACACCGGCAGGGGAAGCCATCCTGTGGGACCTGGCCGGGAAGCACCTGCCCCAGGAGCATGCCGGGGATTACAACCAGGCACTTATGGATCTTGGCGCGGCCATCTGCATTCCCAGGGATCCGCGCTGCCTGATCTGCCCGTGGATGAAATTATGCAAGGCGCGCCAGCACGGCACCCAAAACCTGCGGCCGGTGAGATCACCCAGGAAAAGTGTGCCTCATCATACTCATGCAGCCGGTGTCATCGTACAGGAGGAGAAAGTCTTGCTGGCGCAGCGTCCCTCGCAGGGATTGCTCGGCGGCATGTGGGAATTTCCCAACGGACGCGTGGATGGAGATCCACGCGACGGGTTGGATTCGGCTTTGAAAATGGGATACAACCTGCGGCTGCGTGCGAAGCGAACAATCGGCCGCGAGCCGCTCGCGGTTGTTGAGCACGGCTATACCCATTTCAGCGTTTCGACCTATGTCTATCGTTGTGAGCTGGCTTCTCCGGCGGAGGGGAATAATTTGAAATGGGTCTTCCTCCAGGAGCTGGATAATTATCCCATGGGG
>JBLNAU010000113.1:0-2531 GCA_050259515.1 Syntrophothermus sp. | reverse complement strand
TATTTCACACCCGGGGAGATCGCCAATATTTTTGCCTTCATGATGGCATTTGCCCTGCTGGAAAGTCTGGTGGTCACCGGGCTGCTCATCCTGTTAAGCGCCCTCCTGCCTGCCCGCTGGCTCAAGGAGGGGTTTTCCTTCAAGGGATTTGTGATCCTCCTGGTTGCCGCCATAACTGCCGTTCTCTTCCAAAAATCCCTGGGAGACTATTTCCCGTCCATGCAGCTGCTGCTGACGGCCTCGGTCATGCCGCTGCTGATGATCGTCCTCCTGATCTCTATCGCCCAATCCCAGCCGAAGATACGATCCATTTTGTTGAACATCCAGGATCGCATCCTGATCATGCTCTTCGTCTATGTCCCCATCGGGATCCTTTCCCTGGCGGTGGTCATGTTCCGGAACCTGGTGTAGGAGCTGGTATAAGATGCAAAACCCTCGCGGTTTATCTCGCCGGGAATTTCTCAAGCTGATCTCCCTGGCTCCGGTGGGGATCTATTTCCGTCCGCTGGCGCGGCTTGCTCAAGGCGCGGCCGGTTCCGACCAGAAAAACATCCTTGTGATCGTGTTCGACGCCTGGTCGCAGCATCATGTCTCGCTGTACGGGTACCCGCGCCGGACCATGCCCAACCTGGAGAAGTTCGCTGAAAAGGCGACCGTCTATCACAATCACTATTCCACCGCCACATTTACAGTCCCCGGCGCTTCCAGCCTGCTGACCGGAATGCATCCCTGGACCCACCGTGCTCTCCAGTTGGGGGGTGGCCTGGCTGACTCACAGGCCGGACACACCATTTTTTCAGCACTGTCCTCGACCCATTCAACACTGGCCTACACCCAGAACAAATTCGCCGACCAGATCCTGAACCAGTCGGATGGCAGCCTCGACCGGCATGTTCCGCACTGGTCGTTCAATATGGAATATAACAGTTTGTACGGGGCTTCTTTCTTTCGCAAGGATGCACGCACCGCTTTTGCCAGCATTGAGGACAACATTATACAAAAGGGGGAGGGGACCGATACCTCCCTGTTCTTCGGTCCGCTCTACCGGCTCCATATGCTGGGAGAGCGGCAGAAGGACCAGCAGAAGTACGCACAGGCCTACCCGGAAGGGCTGCCCGATGCGGCCAGCGAGGCTTTCCTGCTCCCGGATGTCGTGGACGGCGCGATCAACCTTCTTAAAGGAATCGAGCAGCCGACGCTGGCCTATCTGCATTTTTATTCGCCCCACGAGCCCTATACACCGACCGAGCAATTTTTCAACCACTTTGCGAACGATGGATGGAGGGCGCCGGAGAAACCCATCCATGAGCTCTCCGAGAAAAGATGGGCCCCGGGTGTGCTTCATCAACAGCGCCAGTATTACGATGAGTATATTGCCAGCTGGGATCATGAAGTGGCGAGGCTGTTCCAGTTCCTGGAGGACTCCGGCCTGACCGGGAACAGCCATATCTTTGTCACCTCCGATCATGGGGAGTTCTTCGAGCGCGGCGAAATGGGTCACTGGACGAAAATGATCTACGACCCGGTCATCCACGTCCCTTTGATCGTGCGCAGCCCCGGGCAGGCGTCCCGCCAGGACGTTCAGGCATTCACGAGCAGCGTGGACCTGGTCCCTACCATCGCCAAGCTGACGGGGAATCCCATCCCGGGTTGGGTCGAAGGCCAGCTGCTCCCCGGGCTGGGCGGCGAAGCGGACGACGGCCGGAGCATCTTCTCCATGGATGCAAAGACCAACTCCTCCTTTGGACCCTTTAAGAATTATTCGGTCTCCATCACCCGCGATCATCACCGCCTGGTCCACTATAGTTATCCCCGCGACAACTATGAGAAGTACGAATTCTATGACCTGGACGCCGACCGCGAAGAGCTGAAGGACCTGTATCCCTCCCATCCATCCCTGGCCGACCAGATGAAGGAAGAACTGGCAGACAAGGTCAGGAAAGTAAACCTTCCTTATCAGCGTAATGGATTATAGATTGAGGACGTCAAAAGAATATGGTCAAGATTTATCGGGAAAAAGTCAGTTCACAGGCGGATGCCATTGAAGCCGAGCTGCAGGATATGATCTTCGGCTACGACCGTGAGATCGTGGACGCTGCCAGCGCGGCCAGGCAATTCGGGCCCCAGCATTCCCTGCCGGTCATCACCAATCAGGAAAAGATCGTCAGCGGCGAGCAGATCCCTGCCTATATGAAGGAGCTGCGAGCCTTGATGAAGGATTGGCAGGCTTTTCAGGGCGATTCCTGCTATGTCAACGACAATGGAGAGAATTGCTAGGAGAGGATCCGGGCTCGCAAGAGCAGATTTTGCCACTTTTCCAAAACAGGCACAGGGCAACAAAGCCCTGTGCTTTCTTTTTGGGATCTTTCGTGATTCTTTACACAATCTTTACGTTGGGGGAGTATCCTATGGGCAGGATAAAACCTCACAGGAGAATAAAAAATGAAGAAGACAGTTCTAATTACAAGTATCGTCGTATTGGCACTCGCTGCGTTGGGTGTGGGCGTGGTTTTTGCCCAGGGGACACAGCC
>JBLNAU010000112.1:0-9393 GCA_050259515.1 Syntrophothermus sp. | reverse complement strand
ACTGGTTTGCCCAGTTTCTTCAGTCGCTCTGCCACGGTATCGACATTTGGCTCGATGGGCTGCTTGGTCTGCAGATACTGCCAGACCGCCTTTGCCGCGTTCGTGCCATCCTTGCGCGCGTAGCCGACCAGGCCGGAGCTCGCCTGCCGCGACCAGCCGCCAACAAAGGTGTCTTCAAAAGGCGATTCGTAGGAGATCCCATCGATCGGGAAACGCGGGCTTTGATTCTTAACGAACTCATTCCATTCTACCGGCAGTCCAAAGGTATCATCCACCTTGTCGCCGATGGCAAAGATGACCGTCTCCACATCCAGCAGGCGCTTGTTGCCGGTGCCTTTCGCCTTGGTATCCCCGTTGGATTCGACCAGGATGTTATCCTCGAGCTCCACCTGCCTGACACGTCCATTCTCATCGCCGATCATCCGCAGGGGAGAGGCAAGGAACTGGAAGCGGAAGCGCGTGTTGGAAACCGGATGGAGCGCCTTCGGCATGGCCTCCAAAATCGCTGCGCGCGCCGCGGCCGGGTCCTGATGAACCGCCTGCATGACCGGTGTCACGCGCCCAATCTCCTCATCCAGGGCAGCCTGGTCGAGGTTGGCGATCACATATTCCATTTCCTTCTTGTCGAACTTGACTTCGGCCGGTCCGCGCCGGACCACTGCCACCACTTCTTCCACTTTGAGCTCGCGGGAAAGGAAGTGGGTGATGTCGAGCATCACATTGCCGGCGCCGATCACCGCACAGCGTTTTCCGAAGAGGTAGCCCTTCTGGCTGTAGGGCGGCAGCTGATTGTAGTAGTAAACCACATCCTTAGCGTGGTAGACGCCCTCCAGATCCTCCCCGGGCAGGCCGAGCCATTTTGTGCCCTGTGCCCCGGCCGTCACAAGAATGGCCTGAAACCCCATGGCCCGCAGATCATCCAGCGTGAGGTCGCCCTGCGTGCCAATACTCACATTTCCATAATAATCCAGGTTGGGCAGATCCATGATCTGGCGGAACTGTTTCCTCAGACCATTCTTCATGATGTGCTTGTTTGGATAGATCCCATATTCGGCCAGCCCTCCTGGTTTGATATCCCGGTTGAACAGAACGACACGCGCCCCTAGATTGGCAAGCTCCCGAGCCCCAAATAATCCCGCCGGACCCGCACCAATGACGGCCACGAAAAATTGACTGGTCACAAAACCTCCTCGACTGATTTGGAGTTAAAATTCGGATAAAAACGGGCAGATTATAGCCGTAAAGCAATCGCTCTACAAGCTTTGGCCTGCTGTGATGCCTGTTCCCTGCCCGGCTTCCATTTAAGATAAACGAAATTCTCGTTCAAATTGTAATTGCCCACTGCCGTAATTTGAAAGGTTTTGCAGGGACAATTCTGTCTCATAATCGCGTATCTATGCTAAGATTGTTTATCACCTTTGGAGGTCGCATGTCCTCGCCTGCCCCAAATCCAAATGAATCCAGTGAGTTAGAGCTAATCCAGGATATCGACATGAATGAATCCATAAGAGCGCGACTCCCTCACCGTACGAGCCCCAATCTACCGGCAGAAACCCCTCCCACCCCTCCCATTTCTGAGCCGGACCCGGTTCCCCAACCGGCTGAAAGCAGACCCACCCGCTGGAAGTTTAAGTTCCTGCCGGCCTTCTGGACAATTGCCAGCATCCTATCCCTGACCGTCAATATTATCCTGATCGTTTTGCTGCTGGCTACCTGGCAGCTGATCGGCCCGATCACCGGACTGGCAACAGGTAAAACCACGGGTCTTCTCGGAGGGCTGTATAGTAACTTCGTAAAGATGGACCAGGCCCGGATCACGCGCACCGTGGCTGTCAAGGCGGATATTCCTCTCAATATTGTCGTGCCGGTCCAGGCAACCACAAGCATCACCCTGGCAGAGAGGGCAGTCATTCCAAATGCTCATGTAGTGATCAATACTGCCTCCATGAGCATCAATGCTCCTGCCCAGGTCACCCTGCCGGCGGGCACGCCGCTCATGGTGACACTCAACTTCCCGCTCACGGTACAAAATACAATACCGGTTGAGTTGAATGTGCCGGTGGATATTCCTTTGAATGAAACCGACCTGCATGAGCCGTTCGTCGGTTTGCAGCAGGTGGTTAAGCCCTGGTACTGCTTCGTCAACCCCAATGCGATGGAGGCCGGTCAGGCGGTCTGCACTTCCAGTGCCAACCCGGCCCCCATAGGAACAACGACTCCATGAAAAACAGCCATACTGAGACGATCCTTTCCAATGGCCTCAAGGTGTTTCTGAAGGAGATCCATACTGCGCCGATCATTTCCTCCTGGCTGTGGTACCGGGTCGGCTCTCGGGATGAAGTGCCGGGACACACAGGGGTATCGCACTGGGTGGAACATATGCAATTCAAGGGAACAGACCAGTTCCCAGCCAATATGCTGGATAAATCCATCTCGCGCCAGGGCGGCACCTGGAATGCATTTACCTACATGGATTGGACCGCCTACTTTGAGACCATGCCGGCAGACACGATCGATCTGGCGCTGCGTCTGGAGGCAGACCGCATGATCAACAGCCGCTTCGATGCGGAGGAGGTGGCTTCGGAGCGGACGGTGATCACATCCGAGCGCGAAGGCAACGAGAACGAGCCGCTCTTTATTCTGGGAGAGGTCCTGCAACAGACGGCGTTCCGCGTGCATCCCTATCACCATGAGGTCATCGGCGATATGGCGGATCTGCTGACCATGAGCCGCGAGGACCTGTACAGCCATTATCGGAAATTCTATATCCCCGGCAATGCGGTCATGGCGGTGGCTGGAGATTTTGATACCCAGTCCATGCTGGCTCGTATCCGCGAGCTGTTCGAACCCATCCCGGCCGGGCAGGGACCCGTGCGGCTTGCCCGCCCTGAGCCTGCCCAGAATGGGGAGGTGCGTCTCTCAGTGGAGGGACCGGGCGAGACCTGCTACGTCCAGGTCTGTTACCGTTTTCCATCTGCCTCGCACCCCGATTTTTTCCCGCTCAGCGCCCTCGACAGTCTGCTCGCAGGGCCCAGCAATCTCAACATGTTCAGCGGCGGCATCTCGAACAAGACCTCGCGCCTGTATCGGGCCCTGGTGGATCGGGAAGTGGCAGTCAGTGTTCACGGCGGCGCCCAGGCGACGATAGACCCTTTCCTGTACACGATCACCATGACCGTCCATCCCAAACGCAAGCCTGAGGAGGCGATCGCCGTCCTCGATCGGGAGCTCCAGCGCGTGAGGGATGAGAAGGTTTCGAAAGAGGAGATCAAGCGGGCGATAAAACAATCGCGCGCCCTGTTCGCCTATGGAAGCGAGAACATCACCAACCAGGGATTCTGGATGGGCTATGCAGAAATGTTTGCAAACTATGCCTGGTTCGAAACCTACCTCGACCGGCTGGCAGCCGTTACGGTCCGTGATGTACAGCGCGTGGCCAATGAATATTTCAAGCCACAGAGCCGCGTGATCGGCACGTATGTTCCATTGGGGTAAGGGGAGAGCAAATCATGAATATCCTTCACTCGCTGCCCGGCCCGGACGATATTTATCGTGAAGTTCTGCCGAATGGCATTACGATCCTGACCCGTTCCAACTTCAACAGTCCATCCGTGGTGGTTGGCGGTTACTTTGGTGCCGGAGCGCTGTTCGACCCGGACGATAAGCTCGGATTGGCGGAATTCGTATCCTATTCGATCATGCGCGGTACCAAAACGCGGACCTTTGACACGATCTATAACGAGCTTGAATCCGTGGGCGCAAGCCTTGGGTTTAGCTCGGGCGTGCATACCTCCGGCTTCAATGGACGCTCGCTGGCCGAGGATCTTCCATTGTTATTAAACCTTCTGTCTGAAGCATTGATCGCACCTGCCTTCCCGAAAGCGGAGATCGAAAAGTTGCGTGCCCAGCTGTTGACCGGTCTCGCCATCCGCGCCCAGGATACCTCGGATATGGCGTCCATGACCTTTGACAAGATTCTGTTCAAGGGTCATCCCTACAGCCGGCCGGAGGATGGGTACCCAGAGACGATCAGTAAGATCAGACGCAGTGACCTCGTCCGTTTTCATGGGAATCATTATGGCCCGCGCGGGATGGTGATCGCGATCGTCGGCGCGGTAAAAGCGGAGGAAGCCGTCAGACAGGTCAAGCGCGCCTTGGGCGGCTGGCAGGTCAGGGGACAGAAGGAACCGTATGAGCTTCCCGATCTAAAACTTCTCAAGAAAACCGTAAGCAGACATCATCATATTCCGGGCAAGTCACAATCCGATTTGGTGATCGGTACGAACGGACCTCGCCGTCGCGATCCGGAATACATGTCTGCAACTCTCGGCAATAATATTCTTGGACAATTCGGCATGATGGGACGCATTGGCGACGTGGTCCGTGAGAGATCCGGGCTGGCTTATTATGCATACTCCAGTCTAAGCGCAGGAACAGGTCCAGGCTCCTGGGAGGTAAGTGCGGGAGTTAATCCACAAAATGTGAACAAAGCGCGAAGTTTGATCCAGGATGAGCTGGACCGATTCGTGCAGGAAGGCGTCACAGAAGATGAACTGGCAGACAGCAAAGCCAACTTTATAGGGCGTCTGCCGCTGTCCCTTGAGTCGAATGGCGGCGTGGCGAATGCGTTATTGAACATCGAGCGACACCAGCTTGGGCTGGATTACTACCGCCGGTACGCGGATCTGGTCAATGAAGTATCACGCGACGATGTGTTGAATACAGCCAGAAAATTCATCGATGTCAGCCGGCTGGCTGTGGCTGTTGCCGGTCCATAGAAGCGAGTAAGATGAGACTGGCTACCGGAGTGGATCTGATCGAGATCGCCCGCATCGAGGAGGTGATCTCGCGGCATGGGAAGCATTATCTTGAGAGAATCTATACACCTGCTGAATTGGAGCAATGCGGCAAGCGGACGGAATCCCTGGCCGGTCGTTTCGCGGCCAAGGAGGCGGCCGTCAAAGCCCTCGGCTGCGGGATCGGCGATGTGAGCTGGAAGGAAGTGGAAGTACTGGGCGATGAACAGAATGCGCCGGTATTGACCCTGCATGGCGCAGCAAAGCAAAAAGCGGATGAGCTTGGGCTGGTCATCTGGTCGGTGAGTATCAGTCACAGCCAGAGCCATTGTGTGGCTTTTGTCGTAGCCATCGGTTAAAAAAGGCCTCCCGTGGGCCAGTTCCACGGGAGGTTTTGCAAGGGACAGGGACTCGACTAGTTTTTGTCCTCGATGCCGATCCAGATGTGGCCCGGCAGCACGGGCCGATAGGGGCGGACGACCAGCTTGTTGACTTCCAGCCTGGTTTGATCCTTTTCCAGCATGCTGGGGTGAACCAGGCACAGGTCAGGATTTCGCCCATATTTCTTGTGATAATATTCCACCGCTTTTTGTATTTTTACAGGAAGAGTAGATTGTGAGTTATCGAACCATAACATACCAGTGTGCATAGAATTTACTCCTTTTGTTAATCAGCAGCCGGGATCCAGAACTTAAGCCAGTTCTCTCCTTCCCTGAGTGTGAATTGTGTGCCGGTATTGAGAGAACCGAGGTTTGCGGATTCAGCGTCAAGGCTGCGAATGTGACCTGAATTCCGAATGGGACCAAAGATACGTGTGTGGAAAGCGTCGAGCCAGGGCAGGATGTTTTCCATGCGGCCCGGGTTGAGCGTATTGATCGGCCAGACACGGCGCGCGGGACCGCGTAAAAGAAGCCAGCGCAGATTTTGTTTTGCATCAAAGTCCAGGTTGGTTGCAGCTTCCAGGTCATCCAAAAGCAGGAGCACGGACTGCTGGCTGGTCTTGTTGCCGTGCGCCCAGGATGCCAGGGACAAAATAAAATCTTCGGCCGACCGGTGGAACAAGGGAAAGATGCCTACATTGTTGGGGATGTTCTCCTGATTGCACCACTCGTCCGGGTGGTTGGTCAGCACACCGAACTGGACATCTTCCGGCTGGTGCATCTGGCCAACGGAAGAGGCAATGGATTGGAGAAATGCTGTCTTCCCTGTTCCGGCATCTCCGCACAGGAGTATGGGGCCGGGAACAGGATCATGCATGTTCAGCAGAACAGGCAGCCCATCCGAAGCAACGCCCAAAAAGAGCGCCTCTCCCGGCATGGGACCGAACTCCGAAAGCACCTCGTGCAAGGGAGGTTGTTGTGGCACCGGCTGTTGGGACCGGCGCGCGGCATCGATCTCCGGTTTTAATTCAGCCAGAGCTTCCAACATCATGGAGTAGCGATTGATTTCGGTCATGGTCACCTGTCATTTAGAACGTTAGAACATATGTTCTATTACTGATAATATACAACTTTCCAAAGGGGTTGTCAAGTAGTTTATAAAAAATGATTGTGAACCCCTTCATTATTCTTGACTCTACTGGCGATTCCTGCTAAACTACGCCCCGTGCTCCCTTCAGCGCGGGGAGCAATTTAATTGCCTGTCGTAGATGCCGCACGTAGCGTCCAGCGAAGTGTCGGTATGAGTGACTTCCTATTTAGGTTCGGCTTTGGTATAATCGGTCTGCTTAAATGGGTGTCGAAGACCCCGAACTGTCGAAGATGGCACACGGCGCTATCGAAGATCCCGCTCCGCGGGGCGAGTGTGCCGACGTAGCTCAATCGGCAGAGCACCCGCCTTGTAAGCGGGCGGTTACGAGTTCGATTCTCGTCGTCGGCTTTGCAGGGAAATGTTGATCACTCCATGCAAGTGTCAACAATTAAAAACCTTATACATGGGCAGTTACCCAAGTGGCCAAAGGGGACTGACTGTAAATCAGTTGTCAGAAGACTTCGGAGGTTCGAATCCTTCACTGCCCACTAGTGCCGGTTCGTTGGCACCCCCAGCAAATTGCTGGCCAGCACGTTAAGCCCTCATAGCTCAGTCGGCAGAGCACACCCTTGGTAAGGGTGAGGTCATGGGTTCGAATCTCATTGAGGGCTCAGTTGCTGAATAAGTTCTATGTCCACGAAAAAGGAGAAAGAGACATGGCGAAGGCAAAATATGATCGAAGCAAGCCGCATCTGAACGTGGGGACGATGGGGCACATCGACCACGGGAAGACGACGTTGACGGCAGCGATCACGAAGGTGTCGCAGATGATGGGGATGGCCGAGTACAGGGCGTACGATCAGATCGATAATGCGCCGGAAGAGAAAGCACGCGGCATCACGATCAACATTGCACATGTGGAATATCAGACGGCGAAGCGGCATTATGCGCATGTGGACATGCCGGGACACCGGGACTACATCAAGAACATGATCACGGGAGCGGCGCAGGTGGATGGGGCGATCCTGGTGGTGGCAGCCCCCGATGGGCCGATGCCGCAGACGAGAGAGCATGTGCTGCTGGCCAGGCAGGTGGAAGTGCCGAGCATCGTGGTGTACCTGAACAAGGTGGACCAGATGAACGATCCGGAGCTTTTGGAGCTGGTGGAGCTGGAGCTGCGTGAATTGCTCACGAGTTACGGTTTCCCGGGCGATACGACGCCGATCGTGCGTGGCAGTGCGAAGGAAGCGCTGGACAGCCCCTCGACCGACCCGAACGACCCGGTCTACGACAGCATCCGGGAGCTGCTGCGGGTGGTGGATGAGTACATTCCCGAGCCGAAGCGCGAGACCGAAAAGCCGTTCATGATGGCGATCGAGGATGTGTTCTCGATCAAGGGACGTGGCACGGTGGTGACCGGGCGTGTGGACCGGGGTCATGCCAAGAAGGGCGACCCGGTGGAGATCGTGGGCTTGCGTGAGACGAAGAACTCGGTCATCACGGGCACGGAAATGTTCCACAAGGAACTGGACGAAGTGGTGGCGGGTGACAATGCGGGCATCCTGCTGCGCGGCATCGAGCGTGAAGATGTGGAGCGCGGCCAGGTGCTGGTCAAGCCGGGCTCGATCACCCCGCACAAGAAGTTCCTGGCGCAGGTGTATGTGCTGCGCAAGGAAGAGGGTGGGCGGCACAAGGCCTTCTTCAGTGGCTACCGGCCGCAGTTCTACATCCGGACGATGGATGTGACGGGCAACATCACCCTGCCGGAAGGCGTGGAGATGGTCATGCCGGGCGATGATGTCAACCTGACCGTTGAGCTGATCGTGCCGGTGGCGCTCGAGCAGGGCTCCAAGTTCGCCATCCGCGAAGGCGGCCTCACCGTCGGCGCAGGTGTCGTCACCAAAATACTTGAATAATAATGAGAGAAAGTTGGTAAGTAGGAATGGCTTCGAAGAAAAAGGATGTTCGCCCGGTCATTACACTCCAGTGCAATGACTGCAAGGAGCGAAATTACACAACAGAGAAGAATCGCCGAAACGATCCCAATCGTATGGAATTCAGCAAGTACTGCCCGCGTTGCAGGAAGCACACAACGCATCGCGAGACAAAGTAAAAAGTAAGGGTGGACAATTGTCCACCCTTACAATGAAGGCCAGTAGCTCAATTGGTAGAGCATTCGTCTCCAAAACGAACGGTTGTGGGTTCAAGTCCTGCCTGGCCTGTAGAAGGATGGCAACGCCGCTGAACGAGGGCGGCGTTTTAGCCGTAAGAAACAAGAAGGAGTCTAGCCTTGGCTGAGAAAGATAGAAGCAAAAAATCGAACCCAATACAGTCATTCTTTCGTGAAACAACAGGAGAGCTGCGCAAAGTTTCCTGGCCAACCTGGCCTGAGGCGCGACAGTTGACCTATCTTGTTTTACTGGTGATGATTGCAATGGGCATCCTGCTCGGCGTGACCGATGCAATCGCCCGTGCGGCTCTCGACGCATTATTAAAGCTGTAGTCATAGGAATTTGAGGTAGTAATGTCATTGCAAGATCCGCAGGAACATTTTGAGCGCGAGATGGAAGATTCAAACGAGGACGAGGTCCTGGACGAATCTTCAGTATCAGATTCAGACACTTCTGCTTCAGAAGAGGATGTCGAATCTGTTAACGTTCCTGAGGATGAGGCCGAACCGGTAATTCCTCCTGCAAGCGAAAAACTGCCTTCTGGCGGGGAGGAAGGATTGCCTCCGGATACCCCGGAAGGTCCGGCCTGGTACGTGATCCACTGTTATTCCGGGTATGAGAACAAGGTCCGTCACAACCTGGAACAGCGCATCGAGACGATGGGCATGAAGGATCGCATCTTCGATGTCGTCATCCCGACCCAGGAGGAGATCGAGGTCAAGGATGGCAAGCGCCGTACTGTGGAGCGCCACATCTTCCCTGGATACGTCCTGGTCAACATGCAGCTGACCGAAGAGTCCTGGTACGTGGTCCGCAATACTCCAGGGGTAACCGGCTTTGTCGGGATGGGCAACAATCCCACTCCACTGCGCCCCGAAGAAGTTTCCCAGATCATCAAGCGCATGGAAGCCGAAGCGCCGACGGTCAAGGTCACCTACAAGGTTGGGGAACGCGTT
>JBLNAU010000111.1:0-4411 GCA_050259515.1 Syntrophothermus sp. | reverse complement strand
GTCCAACGGGCGGATCTGAATCCCATTGAAGAGGCGGAAGCCTATCAGCACCTGGCCAGGGAATTTAAGATGTCGCATGAGACGATCGCAGCCCGCGTCGGCAAGAGCCGGGTGGCTGTGACCAACACCCTGCGCCTCCTGGACGCGTCCGCCGCGGTGAAACAGGCACTGGTGGACGGGCGCATCTCCGAAGGTCATGCCCGTGCGCTGCTGGCATTGAACAGTGCAAAAGGCCAGGATGCCCTGCTCAACCAGATCATCAACCTCGACCTGAGCGTCCGCCAGACAGAGGTCCTGACCAGAAAATATTCGGGACAGAAGACCGCCACCAAAAAGAAGTCCGGCCCCAGTGCAGATGTAACCGATGTCGAGCGTCGCCTGCGATCCAGCCTGGGGACCAAGGTCGCTTTGAAGCACGGCAGGCGCGGCGGCACGGTCACCATTTATTATTATTCCGACGAAGAATTGAACTCCCTCTTGGAGAAGTTAACCTGATCGATTCGAACTGAAAATGAAAATACTCTATAACGCCCAAATTCATACCCAGAACCCCTTACAACCCAAAGCCTCCGCCATGATCCTGGATCGTGAATGGATCCTGGCGCTCGGTACTACGGAAGAGATCCTCGCCCAGTTCCCCAATGCTCAAAAAGAGGATATGCGCGGAAAGGTGATCCTGCCGGGGCTGACCGATGCTCATTTGCATCTGCAATATTATTCCCTCGGTCTGCAAAAGATCGACTGCGAAACGAATACGAAAGAGGAATGTTTGCGCAGGGTGCAGGAGCGGGCCCGGAAGGCAAAACCGGGGGAGTGGATCCTGGGGCACGGCTGGAATCAAAATGTGTGGGGAGTATGGCCGGCCGCCTCGGAGCTGGATGCCATTGCCCCGAACAATCCTGTTTATCTGACGGCCAAATCCCTGCATGCTGCCTGGGCAAACACAAAAGCCATGCAGATGGCTCATATCACCGCCCAGACACCGGATCCGCACAATGGACAGATCCAGCGCGACGGCGGCGGTAATGCAACCGGCATCCTGCTCGAGACCGCCATGGAACTGGTGGATGGCATCATTCCCACGTCCACGGTAGAGGAGGTCGCGGATGCCATCGACAAGGCACAGCCCATTCTCTGGAAAATGGGGCTGACGGGTGTCCACGATTTCGACCGCCGCGACTCTTTTATGGCGCTGCAGCAGCTCCAGGCCCAGGGCAGGCTCAAACTGCGCGTGTTGAAGAACCTTCCCGTGGAGCTCCTGGACCATGCCTTTGAGCTCGGTCTGCGCGGCGGATTTGGAAATGACATGCTGCGCATTGGCAACATCAAGGCCTTCATGGACGGCGCACTGGGTCCGCATACCGCGGCCATGTTCCAGCCGTATGACGGCGAGCAGAACAACCGCGGCATCCTGAACATGGACGGCGAGGAGCTCTTCGAGCATGGACGCAAAGCAGCGCAGGTGGGGCTGGGAATGACCGTCCACGCGATCGGGGACCGCGCCAATCATGAAGTGCTGGATGCCTACGAGCAGCTCCGCCAATACGAAACCGAAAATCATCTTCCGCACCTGCGTCATCGCATCGAGCATGTGCAGGTCATCCATCCGGATGATGCGCCCCGCCTGGCAGGATTGGACATCATCGCTTCGATGCAGCCCATCCATGCCACGTCGGATATGCTGATGGCCGATCAATTCTGGGGCGAGCGATCGCGGCTGGCCTACGCGCTGAAGACCCAGCTGGATCTGGGCGCGCACCTGGCCCTCGGCTCGGACGCGCCGGTCGAATCCCCCAATCCATTCTGGGGCCTGCACGCTGCAGTCACGCGCCGGCGGGCGGACGGTTCTCCCTCCGCCGACGGCTGGTACCCCGAACAAAGGCTGACCCTTTCCCAGGCCTGGGAGGGCTACACCCTCGGCCCGGCTTATGCAGCAGGCATGGAAACCCGGCTTGGCCGCCTCGCTCCGAATCATCTCGCGGATCTGATTCTGCTCGATCAGGATCCATTCACCTGCAATCCAGATGATATGCTTGGAATGCAGCCATCCGCTACAATGGTCAACGGAGAATGGGTTTACATCACCGACGCCGGAGACGGCGCCCAAAGCTGACAACATCATGCCTGATCAAAGACGCCTGACACCTGAAATGCTTGTTCCTCGCATGGGGGAATATTTGATTCAAAAGGGACTGGTGACTGCCGAAGACATTCAAAAAGCGCTCGCCCACCAGCAGGAGGAAACAGCCCGCGGGAACAATGTCCTCCTGGGCCAGGCGCTTATCGACCTCAATCTGCTCAGCCAGCCGGACCTGGACCAGGCCGTGACCGAGCAGATCATCCAGCTGCGTTCCGCCTTGAAGGCCTCCAACCGGTCTCTCGAGCGGCGTGTCGAGGAGCGCACTGCCGAGCTGCAAAAGGCGCTCCAGCGGGTTTCCGAGCTCAGCCAGCTGAAGGCCAATTTCATCGCGAACATCTCCCACGAATTGCGCACGCCTTTGACCCATATCAAGGGATATCTCGAGCTGCTTATTACCGAATCCCTCGGGCCACTCGCCGAGGAACAGCGCCACGCCCTGGCGATCAGCCAGCAGTCCACCAACCGGCTGGAGACATTGATCGACGATCTCATCATGGTCTCCCTGGCTTCACGCGGCGAGATGAGCCTGAAGCAGGATCCGGTGGATGTCTGCCGCCTGGTAAACCTGGTGGTCAAATCCCACACTGAGGCTGCAGATCGAAGAGGGGTTCTCCTCCAGTCGTCTGTGGATGAGCATGTCCCCGCGGTGCAGGCAGATTCGCAGAAGGTCGCCTGGGTGTTGGGGCAGCTCGTCGATAATGGGATCAAGTTCACACCTTCCGGAGGAAGCGTAACGGTATCGCTCAAACGGGAGGGCGAAAACCTGGTGATCCTGTCCGTCACCGACACGGGGATCGGGATCCCAGCCAATCGTTTGCAGGATATCTTTGAGCCGTTCTACCAGCTGGATGGCTCCAACACTCGCCAATACAGCGGCACCGGGCTTGGACTTGCCCTGGTGCGACAGATCGTTGAAGCACATGGATCGATGCTGGAAGTACAATCCGCGGAAGGACTCGGCTCAACGTTTAAATTTCCACTGCTTGCCGTGATGGAATCTAAATAATGCCCGTTGACAGCTCGACACTGGAATACCTGCAGGAGTTAACCCGCATTGTCTCGCAGCCGGGGAATCTACGAAGTGTCCTTGAGCAGTTTCTGATCGAACTGCGCAAAAATTATGTTTTTGACAATGTGGCGGTTTATCTCCTGGACGATAAAAACAAAAGCCTGGAGGTCAAATATGCCCGGGCCATCGGACGTGCCAAGACTGCCGAGGCAGATGCAGCCTGGGGTGAAACCTTCGCCAGCCAGGTTGTCAGGAAGGGCGATTTCCTCGTCCAGGACCCCAGCCCGGATGTAAAGACCGATGACCGTCTGCGCCAGGCGTATCTCCTCGGTCTGCCGATCTATATGGACCAGCTTGTGAAAGGCGCGCTCGTCTTCGTCCGATTTGGAGGTCCTCCATACGACGAGGAACATATCAAGATGGCTTCATTTGCCACAGTTCTCCTCTCGGTGCTATTCGAGCGCGACATCTGGAGACAGACAAATTCAGAGCTGCACGATCTGAAGCGCCAGATGCAGCTCCAGGAGGATTTTGTCAGCACGATCTCACACGAGCTGCGAACCCCGCTTGGATTTATCAAGGGCTACAGCACCAGCCTTCTGCGGGAGGATACAACCTGGGACGCTGAGACGCAGCACGAGTTCCTGATGATCATCGACGAAGAAGCCGATCGCCTCTCGGTGTTGATCGAAAACGTGCTCGAATCGGCCCGCCTGCAGAGCAGGACGCTCCAGCTTCGTTTTCAGCCTCTCCGTCTGGACGCGGTCATACGCGATGTGATCGCCCGCATCCGTGTGCGCCACAGGGAGCTGAACGTTCAGATGGAACTGGATAACACGCCCTCCATTTACGGAGATGGTGTGCGCCTGGCCCAGGTGATCGAGAATCTCTTTACCAACGCCATCAAATACGCGCCCGGAGCGCCGATCGTTGTAAGACTGGGACAGGTGAATCAGGATGTGCTGATCTCGTTCACAGACAAAGGTCCGGGCATCGACCCGGAGTCTTTACCCCTGATTTTTGACCGCTTCTACCGTGCCCGCAACGAAAAGACCATCACCGGAACCGGGCTGGGACTTTACATTTGCAAACAAATAATTGAGGCACATCGTGGTAAGATTTGGGCAGAATCTACTCCCGGTCAGGGAACCACGTTCTTGATCGAGTTGCCGATCAATTCGGCGAGCTAATACCGCATAACTCTTTAGAAATAATCGATTTGCCCGGAAATCAAAGCGAGCACATCGCGGCCAAAAATAAAT
>JBLNAU010000110.1:0-3546 GCA_050259515.1 Syntrophothermus sp. | reverse complement strand
GAGAAACCTGGTGGTCACGGGACGTGCGTTCCAGTTCAAGGAGATCGACGCCCAGTCGATCCCCTTCGAAGATGAAACGTTCGACGCAGTGATCACCAACCACATGCTTTACCACGTCCCGGATCGTGGGAAGGCCCTTTCAGAGATCAAGCGGGTTCTAAAACCTGGCGGGCGTTTGTTTGCCACAACCGTTGGCGAGAACCATATGAAGCAAATGATGGACTGGTATGCGCGTGTCCATGTCAGCAAGGTCTGGGAGTCGTTTGCAAGTCCGTTTACACTTGAAAATGGAATGGAGCAGCTTAGGCCCTATTTTTCGCAGGTGACCCTCTCCCTTTATGAGGATAACTTAATAGTGACAGAGCTGCAGCCCCTCATGGACTATATCCGCTCCGGGATGCGGGTGAGCGAGTTATCGGAAAGCGAGCTCGCAGCTCTTCAGCTCGATCTGGAAAAAGAACTGGAAGAAAAAGGCAATATCTTTATCACGAAAGATTCCGGGTTATTTGAGGCAATAAAATAATATCCTTCATCGCTGTCTGAGTAGCCCGGGGCGTTCGTTGCGAAGGGCGTATCGAAACCAGCAATGACAAGTAAATATAAATGTAGGAGTTGTGGTTTCGGTACGGGGCAGAATTGCACTGCCTCTACTCAACCACCCTTTGAGACAACAAGGAGCATCCATGGACTGGAAAAATCAAACCATACTCATCACCGGCGGGACAGGTTCCTTCGGCAAGAAGTTCACCAGGATCGCGCTGGAGGAAAAACAGCCGAAGAAGATCATCATCTTCAGCCGAGATGAGCTGAAGCAGCACGAGATGAGAGTGCACGGATACGATCATCCCTCCCTGCGCTATTTCATCGGCGACGTACGCGACCGCGAGCGCCTCGTCCGCGCCATGCACGGTGTGGACATTGTCGTGCATGCCGCGGCTTTGAAACAGGTGCCGGCCTGCGAATATAACCCGATGGAGGCCATCAAGACCAACATCATGGGTACAGCCAATGTGGTCGAGGCTGCGCTGGATGCGGGGGTGAAGAAGGTGATGACGATCAGCACGGATAAGGCAGTGAATCCGGTGAACTTATACGGCGCCACCAAACTTGCAGCAGAGAAACTGACCGTTCAAAGCAACAACTATTCAGCCGGCAAGGCAACACGTTATTCCTGCGTCCGGTACGGGAATGTGGTGGGGAGCCGCGGCTCGGTTGTCCCCCTGTTCCTGAAACAACGCGCCAGCGGCACCGTCACAATCACCGACGACCGCATGACGCGTTTCTGGCTGTCCCTTGAGCAGGGCGTCCGCTTTGTCATGAGCTGCATCGAGCAGATGGAAGGCGGCGAGGTCTTTGTGCCCAAGATCCCCAGCACCAAGATCGTCGACCTTGCCAATGCAATCGTCCCGGACGCGAAGTTCAATATCATCGGCATCCGACCCGGCGAAAAGGTGCATGAAGTGCTGATCTCGGAGGATGAGGCGCGCAATACGGTTGAGCGTGAGCATATGTTCATCGTCAAGCCGCCTGAAACCCTTTGGGAGCGCGGGCTGGAGTATGAGGGCAGCTCGCTGCCTGAAGGCTTCCGCTATTCAAGCGATACCAATTCACAATGGCTGGATGTGGACGGCATCAAGGAATTTGTCGCCCCGTTCGAACAGTTGTTTGCCGAAGGCAGACTCGAAGGATGACAATGATTTCTCAGGTACCAGGTATGAAGTTCAGGATGCCTGGTGCCTGACAGATGATCCATGAAACTTTTAATCACCGGCGCCAGTGGAATGCTTGGAATCAATCTCGCGATGGAGGCTCTGCGCGAGCATGAAGTCATTGGCATGGATCGCGGCAGGCTGGTGTCCGCCCCGTTCACGGTGATCAAAACAGAGTCTCTTGCTCCTCCAATACTGGCCTCCGTGATGGACTCCACCCGCCCAGACTGGGTGATCAACTGCGCCGCGCTGGCGAACCTGGAGGAGTGCGAGAGACAGCCCCAGCAGGCGAGGAGTCTCAATACCGATCTGCCCAGCGACCTGGCCACGGCCTGTGCGCAGAGAAACATCAAGTTCATCCATCTCTCCACCGACGCGGTTTTTGATGGCATGAAGGAGGACACATACGCGGAGCAGGATGAGCCAAACCCTCAGAACATCTATGCACAAACAAAGCTGGAAGGGGAGCGCAGGGTCCAGGAGGCCAATCCACGGGCGATCATTGCAAGGGTGAATTTCTTCGGCTGGTCGTTAAGTGGAAAACGAAGCCTGGCCGAGTTTTTCTTTAACAGCCTGAGCGACGGCAAAAACGTCAACGGCTTTACCGATGTGTATTTTTGCCCGCTGTGGGTGAACGACCTGAGCCGGCTTCTGATTGCCATGCTCGAGAAGGATCTGAGCGGTCTGTATCACGTGGTTGGCTCGCAGGCGATCAACAAGTACCAGTTTGGGATGGAGGTGGCGCGTACTTTCGGGCTGAGAGAAGATCTCATTTCGCCGCGCTCTGTTGAGGCGTCTGGTCTGACCGCCAGGCGTTCCCACAATTTACGGCTGTCCATCCACAAGCTCTCCACAGATTTGGGATGCGAAATCCCATCCTTTTCCACAGGCTTGGACGGGTTTTATACACAACTCCAGCAGGGTTATCCACAGAAAATCAGGAGTTATCAACATTAAAGCCTGTTCCAGTGGAATTTATCCACAGGTTCTCCCCCAATTTGGCCCGAGAATTCGAAACTTTGTCCACAGGATGCATATACGAAATCAGGCATGAGCGGAAAACTTTTGTAAAATCAAGTTCATTCACAGCACACCCTCGGAGGACAAAATGGAAATCAAAATTGGAAACCGAACCATTGGCATACATCAGCCCACCTACTTCATTGCCGATATCGCCGCCAACCATGACGGCGACCTGGAGCGGGCGAAGCTGCTCATCCGCCTGGCGAAGGAAGCGGGGGCGGACGCGGCCAAATTCCAGAACTTCGACGCACCCAAGATCGTCTCGGACTATGGTTTCTCGCACATGAACTCGCAGGTCAGCCACCAGGCAAACTGGAAGAAGTCAGTCGTCGAAGTCTACCGCGCCGCTTCCATCCCCTTCGAGTGGACCATGACCCTGATGGAGGAATGCCAGGAAGCCGGGATCGATTACTTCTCCTCCCCCTACGATTTCAACGCCATCGATTTCCTGGATCCCTATGTTCCCGTATATAAAGCCGGCTCCGGCGAGATCGACTGGATCGAGGCACTGGAGCGCATGGCCGGCAAGGGCAAGCCATTTTTTATCGCCACGGGCGCGTCCACGATCGGGGAAGTGCAAAAGGCTGTGCACGCCATCTTGAAGATCAACAAGCAGCTCGTGCTGATGCAGTGCAACACCAATTACACCGCCAGCCCGGATAACTATGACCACCTGCATATCAATGTGCTGAAGACCTATGCGACCATGTTCCCGGATGTTATCCTGGGCCTCTCGGACCATACGCACGCGGTCGCCCCGGTGCTCGGCGCGGTCACCCTGGGCGCGCGCGTCATCGAGCGCCATTTTACCGAC
>JBLNAU010000109.1:0-6147 GCA_050259515.1 Syntrophothermus sp. | reverse complement strand
TGCTAGGCGCCGCCTTCGCCAACCTGGCCAAGGGCGTTCCGATCGGTCCCGACATGAACGTCGTCGGCCACGATGGAAACCCAACCAACGGCTTCATGATCACCTTCAGCCTGCTCAACCCCTATGGCCTGATCGGCCGTCTGACCACCGTGGCGGTCTTCCTCCTGCACGGCGCCAACTTCCTGTCCCTCAAACTGGACGGTGAGCTGCGCGAGCGCGCCCGTGCCTTTGCCAAGAAGCTCTATGTCTTTGCAGCGATCATGGTGGTGGTACTGGGAATTGCCACCTACTTATACACCGATATCCTGAGCAAGATCGGCGTGAACCCGGGCGTCATCCCAATTCTCGCCATGGTGACCCTGTTGGTCTCTATCTACTTTATCAACCGCAAGATGGAAGGCTGGGCATTCATTGTTGTGTCGCTGCACATTGTGCTGACCCAGGTGGCCTTCTTCCTGTTGATGTTCCCGCGGGTGATGATCTCCAGCCTCAATCCGGAGTGGTCGCTGACCATCTTCAATTCCTCCTCGTCGCAATACACGCTGACGGTCATGTCGGTTGTTGCCTTGATCTTTGTCCCGATCGTGTTGATCTATCAAGGCTGGACGTACTACATGTTCCGCAAGCGAATTACAACGGATAAAAAGACACTCGTCTATTAGTCACTCGGACCGGAGCAAGGATCACCTGCTCCGGTCTTTTTCATGTTGCTGTCATATCTCAATGACAGATTGTCCAACCAGCGGCATATGAATCGATCCACAAACTCACCTCAAGGCTCGAGGTGAGTTTGTGTTTATCAAATCATTGCATCAGGATTTGTTAACAAAAGATATATTTTCACAAATAGTTCTTATGTGAAATTAACCACAAATCGGACCATATTTAGTATATTAATGGAAATTGTGGCAGGTTTCACAAATAATGTATTGAGCAGTTGGGAACTTTACTTGAGGTACAGAATGGATATTGTCACACTCTCCCGTATTCAGTTCGGTGTCACCACCGCGTTTCATTTTCTCTTTGTCCCCCTCACATTGGGCCTGGTCTGGTTCGTAGCCATTTTTCAAACCCAGTATTACCGCACCGGCCAGGAACATTATCGACGCATGTACAAGTTCTGGGGCAAGCTGTTCCTGGTGAACTTTGGCATGGGCGTTGTGACCGGCCTGGTCCAGGAATTTCAGTTCGGGATGAACTGGTCCCAGTATTCACGCTTTGTCGGGGATGTCTTCGGCTCCCTGCTGGCCATTGAGACCATGATGGCCTTCTTCCTGGAATCGGTCTTTATCGGTGTCTGGATCTTTGGCGAAGGGCATGTATCCAAACGGGTGCATCTTTTCTCGATCTGGATGGCTGCCATTGGCAGTCTGTTCTCAGCAATCTGGATCCTGCTGGCCAGCGGCTGGATGCACCATCCAGTGGGATATGTGATCAACCCTCAAACAGGGAACGCACAGTTGGTGGATATCCTGGCGTTGATCACCAATCCCAAAGGCTGGCTGTTGTTCCGCCATGCGATTGCCGCAGGGTTTACCACGTCTGCCTTTTTCATTCTGGGTGTCAGTGCCTGGTACATCCTGCAAAAAAAGGAGCTGGATGTTTTCAAGCCCTCCTTCCAGATGGGTGCCATTATAGGATTGATGGCCTCGTTTATGCTTTTGATGACCGGCCACCAGCAGGGCCAGGAACTGCGCCTCTATCAGCCCATGAAACTCGCCGCCATTGAAGCGGTTTGGGAGACCGAGAAGCCTGCATCCTTCTCTCTCCTCACGATTGGTGACCTCACAGGCAAACAAGAAGTCTGGTCGTTCCGCATCCCGTATGTGATGAGTTTTCTCGCCTGCAATAACTTCAACTGTGAGATCAAGGGGGTCAATGAGCTCCAGGCTGAATACGAAAAACTGTATGGTCCAAATGACTATGTTCCTCTGATGGTGGCCACCTACTGGTCTTTCCGCATCATGGTCGGCATCGGGTTTGCTCTTTTCCTGACCTCTGCCTTTGCCCTTCTTATTGTCGTGCGCGATTGGCCAACCAGATTGGTAAAGTGGCTCAAATGGATACCTTATACCATTCCCCTACCCTTTGTGGCCGGTGTGGCCGGCTGGATCACCACCGAAATGGGACGCCAGCCGTGGATCGTCCAGGGACTGCTCACCACCGCCCAGGGCATCTCGCCCAATCTCACCGTTGCAGATGTAGCAACAAGTCTGGTTGGCTTTACGCTTGTCTATAGTGCACTGGGTGTCATCATGTTCCGGTTGATGTATAAGTTTGCACGCCAGGGAACCGAGGCCGCCCTGAAAAAATCCGTGGACGTGGAGGAATTCCCAGCCTCCGGTGAGCTGCTTCCGGTGGGCGCGCAGGATTAAGTGAATAAAAGCTGGAGGTCTGGCTCCTCCAGCTTTTCATTCGCTTGCAGGTTTTCTGTATTCCCCATTACACTTCACCCATTATGCATCGCCGACTTCTTTCCCTTACTCGCGACTCACGAACCGCGCTGCTCTTAACGGTTCTTTCCGGGTTCCTGGCCGGTCTCCTGACAATTGGACAGGCTTATTTCCTTAGCAGTACCGTCAATGGCGTTTACCTGGAAGGACAGACCCTTGCCCAGGTTACCCCATGGCTTCAATTGATTCTGCTCATGATCGCCGGGCGCGCACTGCTCACCTGGGTCAATGAGGTGAGCGCCAACCTCGTCGCGGTTCACATCAAAACGGATCTTCGCGAGCGACTCTTCCAGCACATCCTGGATCTGGGTCCGGCTTACACGCGGGGGCAGCGCACCGGCGAGCTGACAACGGCTGCAGTCGAGGGAATCGAAGCGCTGGATGCATATTACAGCCAGTATCTTCCTCAACTTGTCGTCACTGCGCTGGTCCCGATCAGCATCCTGATCGTTGTCTTCCCAATCGATGTGTTATCGGGAATTGTCATGCTCGTGACCGCGCCCCTGATACCGTTCTTTATGATCCTGATCGGCAAGGGGGCGGAGATCGTGACCCAGCGACAATATCGAACGCTCTCCCGTCTCTCTGCCCATTTCCTTGACAGCCTGCAAGGATTGACCACATTAAAGATTTTCGGCCAGTCCAAGGCTCATGCAAAGAATATTGAAAAGGTCAGCAATCAGTTTCGGGATACGACCCTGAGCGTTCTGCGGATCACGTTCCTGTCGGCGCTGGCCCTCGAATTGCTTGCCACCTTAAGCACGGCTGTGATCGCGGTGGAGATCGGGTTTCGCCTGCTGTATGCCAGGATGGACTTTCGCGAGGCCTTCTTCATCCTCGTCCTTGCACCGGAGTTTTATCTTCCGCTGAGAATGCTCGGTGCGCGGTTCCATGCCGGGATGTCTGGCACGACGGCGGCCAGGCGGATTTACGAGATCCTGGATACACCCATTCCGGTAAACAGCGGGCAGTTATCAGCCGGTAGCCAAAAGCAGGCTGGTGCGATCTCATCCATTGTTTTTGAAGATGTCACATACACCTATCCTAATGAAAATACCCCGGCACTGGAAAATGTCAGTTTGGAAATAAGAGCGGGACAGCAGGTTGCACTGGTCGGGAAAACAGGCGCGGGAAAATCCACGCTCGCCAATCTACTGTTGGGTTTTATACGGCCATCGTCGGGACGAATCGTCACCTGTACAGCCTCCTCGTCGTTGGATTTACCGCCTTCGATCGAATCCATTGCCTGGGTGCCGCAAAGGCCCCACCTCTTCCATGATTCAATTGCTTCGAACATTCGTCTCGGCAAGCCAGATGCCAGTGACCAGGAGGTAATCGAAGCAGCCAAAGCTGCGCATCTCCACGAGTTCATCGACACGCTTCCTGAGAAATATGGGACCGTCGTCGGTGAAAGCGGAGCCCGTCTCAGCGGCGGACAAGCGCAGCGTCTCGCCCTGGCCCGCGCCTTCCTAAAGGATGCTCCCATCCTCATCCTGGATGAGCCCACCTCCAGCCTGGACCCGGGGACCGAATCCCTTCTGGAAGAATCCACCCGCCGCCTGATGGAGGGGCGGACCGTCCTCACCATTGCCCATCGTTTAAATACCATTTTCAAAGCGGACCAGATCATCGTTCTGGAAGCGGGGCGCATCCTGGAGCAGGGAACGCATCGTGAGCTGCTGGCAAAAAATGGCGCATACGCGGCGATGGTTCAGGCGTATGGGATTTCAGGTTTAAAAGAGGCAGGACCAAACGTTGAAAGTCAAAACGCTATGCCAGGCAACAGCGAAGATTTGGAAGTTGTTTCCAGTCCGGGTTCTTCAACCTTCCCCCTTTCCCGGGAAAACAATCGATCGATCTTCTTCCGCCTGCTCTCGTTCCTGAAAGGTTCATGGGGACTGGTGGCGCTTTCCGTTTTGCTCAGCACCCTGACGATTGGCTCGAGCGTGGCCCTGATCGGCACATCTGCCTGGTTGATCTCCACTGCAGCTTTGCATCCATCGGTTGCAGACCTGGGCGTTTCGGTGGTCGGTGTGCGTTTCTTTGGCATCAGCCGTGGCGTGTTCCGCTATCTCGAACGATTGGTTTCACACAATGTGACTTTCCGTCTGCTGGCACGGCTGCGGGTCTGGTTCTATGAAAAGCTGGAGCCTCTTGCCCCGGCCCGCCTGATGGAATACAGGAGTGGTGACTTGCTGGCCCGCGTCATTGGCGACGTGGAGACCCTGGAAAACTTCTACGTCCGCGTCATCTCCCCTTCGTTGACGGCTGTTTTGATCGGGCTTCTGGTTGCTTTGTTTTTCTGGTTCTTCTACCCGCCCATTGCCTTTACTCTGGTCATCTTTTTCATTCTGCTGGGATTGGTCCTGCCGCTTCTTTCGCAGATCATGAGCGGCCGGTCAGGAAAGCGTCTCATCGCCCTGCGTAGCGAGCTTCAAACCCAGCTCGTGGACGGCATCCAGGGCATTGCCGACATCCTGGCCTTTGGGCGCGGAAACGATCGAGCCAGGCAAATCTCCCAAACAGGTGTTTCCTATGGCACGACCCAAAAGCAGATGGCGCGCATCAGTGGCAGCCATTCCGCTCTTGGGACGCTGCTGACCAATCTGGGTCTTTGGGTGGTGCTGGTGCTTGTCATTCCACAGGTGACCGCAGGCCGCATCCAGGGCGTCATGATCGGGACATTCGCCTTGATGACCCTGGCATCGTTTGAAGTAGTCACTCCCCTGCCCCTGGCGGCGCAGATGTGGAATGCCTCCCGTGAAGCGGCTCGGCGCTTGTTCGAGGTGGTCGATATAGATCCGGCGGTGAAAGAGGAGGTTCGATATTCAACAACCGAGATTCGACAACCGGATATCGATTTCTCAAACCTCACCTTTGCTTATCCAGACCAGACCACACCCGTGTTGAGGGACCTAACCTTCACCGTACCGGCTGGAAAAGCCGTTGCCATTGTTGGACCGAGCGGCGCAGGCAAGAGCACGATTGCGAACCTGCTGCTCCGATTCTGGGACTATGAAACGGGAGAGATCCGCCTTGGTGGGCAGCGGCTCAGGGAATTGGATTCGGATGAGGTCCGGCGGCGAATCGCCCTTGTCGCCCAGAACAGCTATTTCTTCAATACCAGCATCCGCGAGAATTTGAAGCTGGCCCGCCGGGCCATCCACCCGGAGGAAATGGAGGCTGCCGCGCAGGCCGCTCAGATCCATGAGTTTGTCACGAAACTGCCTCAGGGATATGACACCCTGATCGGCGAGCAGGGTGTGAGACTATCCGGTGGAGAGCGCCAAAGACTGGCGATTGCACGTGCACTCTTGAAGGACGCGCCGGTCCTGATCTTTGACGAGCCTACCGCCAATCTGGACGCGCTGACCGAGAGACAGGTGCTGGATACGCTCTTTGAGGCAATGAAAGGCAAAACCTGTCTGCTCATCACCCATCGCCTGCTCGGGCTGGAGAACATGGACGAGATCCTGGTGATGGACAGGGGCCGGATCGTGGAGCGCGGCAGTCACTCTGAGCTGATGGCACAGGCAGGCCTGTATCGCCGCCTCTTCGAATTGCAGAACCAAATTCTCCATGACATTCCCGTATAGGACCTATGATTTATTCATTGATTCGCACCCATTTGGAAATTGGTCTTGAAAAAAGTGTCCATTGCTTGCACAGCCCGTTCTACCATGCTATAATAGGT
>JBLNAU010000108.1:0-3815 GCA_050259515.1 Syntrophothermus sp. | reverse complement strand
GACTCGATCTCCAACATGCTCGGCATCTCCACGAACTGGACCAGGTGTTCGGTCGACGCGGGAGAGGAGAAGACCGATTGGGCCCAAACATTTGGCCTGCCGGAAGTACCTCCCACCCTGGGCTCGCCAGACCGGCAGTGTATCACCTACGATATGCTCAAGGCCTCCGCCGGACAGATCACGGCAGCCACGCTGTTCAATATCATGCGCCACCATAACGAGGGCTACCATCCTGCCACCGCCGATGCCCACCGCAATATCTGCATCCATGCCGGGCCACAGGAAAACCGCTGGTGGCAGGCGGATGGCGTCATGGTCACGGATGTGGGCGAGCATGGTATTTTGATCTGGGTCACCGGCACGTCTGGCAACTGCGTATCGATCTTCAAGCCTGTCTTCATGGGGCTGGACCTGCCGGAGATCGGTCCCAGCCCGCGGGAGCACTTCGATCCCAGCTCCCTGTGGTGGAAGCATGAGCTGCTGCACCGCCGGGCCATGGCCGATTTTGACAATCTGGTGCCCGAGATCCGCAAGGATTTCGACGTGCTGGAAAATGAGTTTCTGTGTGAAGCGGAGACGGTCAGGAAAGGCACCCTCGAGGAAAAGCGGGACTTCATGGAATACTGCTTCCGGAAGTCCATGGAAGCGACGGAGGCCTGGATCGGCCGTCTGCGCGCCCGCACCGATCTGGCATTCGAGGATGACGCCTACCGGGCAATGTGGCAAAAGCTGAATGCGGAGGCGGGCCTCCAGGGCATGCCCGCCTGATCCTTATTGATTTTGCGAGCCCAAAAGGAGATTCATATGACCACAAGGGTAACCCGTGATAAGTTGTTTTTTGCGTTTGAACCGGCACTGATCCCTGCCACACGTGTGGGCCAGGGCGAGGAGATCCTGCTCGAAACGCATGATTGCTTCGAAGGCCAGATCCAACGGCCGCAGGACCTGGTGGATAAGCTGGACTGGGACCACGTCAACCCGGCGACCGGCCCCGTGTACATTGATGGAGCCAGGCCGGGCGATATCCTGCGTGTGGACCTGCTCGAGATCAAGGTCGGCCAGCAGGCCAGCATGGTCACCATCCCGGGCGAAGGCGCCCTGGGCGATGTGATCACCCAGATGGAGACCGCGATCCTGAAAGTGGATGAGAACGGGATCCTCTTTAAGGACAAACTTCGCATCCCCAAAAAACCCATGATCGGTGTGATCGGCGTGGCGCCCGCCTCGGGGTCCGTGCCGAATGGGACACCGGGTCCGCATGGCGGCAACATGGACTGCACGCTGATGTGCGAAGGGAACAGCGCGTATTTCACGGTCGGTGTGGAAGGTGCCCTGTTCGGGGCCGGAGATTTCCATGCCGCCATGGGCGATGGTGAGATCGTGGTCTGCGGCGCAGAGATCTCTGGAGAGCTGCGCTTCCAGGCCCGGGTGGTGGACCTGAAGGGCCTGCCCACTCCCTTTGTGCAATCACCCACTGTTGTGGCAACGATCTATTCGGCTCCCACCATTGACGAAGCTGCCAGCGGAGCGATCCACCGCATGGCCCAGTTCCTGACCGACTTTGCAAAGTTGCCGCTTAACGATGCCGGCATGCTGATGAGCCTGGTAGGGGAGCTTACGTTCTGCCAGGTGGTTGACCCGCTTAAGACAGTGAGATTTGAATTCCCGAAATGGGTGCTGGCAGAGTACAGCTTTGAGCTGCCCTGAGCCGATCCATTTAAAGAATGTCAGGCAGTCAAAAGAAGACAGGGACCCATTTCAGCAATGGGTCCCTGGTTGCTTACTACGATGGTTTTATCTTTTCTCGGGGATGTAGGCAAACACAGTAAGGCGAATGTGCTGACGATTGCGGTATCGTGTGGAGATGGGGCTGTGCAACCCTACCTTGGAAATGCGGCCCGGACTGCAACTTATATGACAGTCCGGGCCACAGGCTTTTAAGAGATGGGGAGCGGATCAGCCTGCAGGCGAATGGGTCAAGGCCGGTTTGCCGATCGGGTAGACATTGAAGCCGATCTCATAGAGCTTTTTATGATCGAGCAGGTTTCGTCCGTCAAACAGGAACGCCGGTTTCACCATGGACTCATAGATCCTCTGATAATCCAGCTGGGCGAACTGGTTCCATTCCGTCAGGATGGCAACGGCATGCGCGCCCTTTGCGGCCGCATATGGATCGGTCTCAAAAGTGACCTGACTCGCCAGCTCGCCAAGATCATAGCGGGCATTCTCCATGGCCTGGGGGTCGGTGATGACGATTTCGGCATGTTCCCCGAGCAAGGCACGGCAGACCTCAAGTGCAGGGGATTCGCGCGTATCGTTGGTGTTGGCTTTGAAGGCCGCACCGAACAGGGCGATCCTTTTGCCCGCAACGGTGTTGAACATGGACGAGACCATCTTCGACACAAAGCGCATCTCCTGGGATTCGTTCATGGTAACCACCTGCTCCCAATACGAGGCGGCTTCCGGCAGACCATAATACTCGCACAGATAGACCAGGTTCAAAATATCCTTCTTGAAACACGAGCCCCCGAACCCAACGCTGGCCCGCAGGAAATATTTGCCAATGCGATTGTCCAGCCCAATGGCGTAGGCCACTTCACCCACATCCGCCCCGGTCTCTTCGCAGAGCGCCGAGATGGCATTGATGGACGAAATGCGCTGGGCCAGGAAGGCGTTGGCAACCAGCTTGGATAATTCGCTTGACCATAGATTGGTGGTAACGATCCGCTCGCGGGGGACCCAATTGGCATACAGCTCTACCAGGGTCTGTACCGCCTTTTGAGCGGATTCCGTTTCACGGCCGCCGATCAACACCCGGTCCGGGTTCTCCATGTCGCGGACGGCCGTGCCCTCGGCCAGGAATTCGGGATTCGATAACACGTCGAAATGCAGGCCCTTTCCATTGGAGTTGAGAATGCGCTCCATGGCTTCGGCTGTCCGGACGGGAAGTGTGCTCTTTTCGACCACGATCTTCGAGCTGGTGGAATGTTCCAGGATCTGGCGGGCGGTCTTTTCCCAGTATTGCAGATCTGCAGCCCTGCCGGCACCCTGCCCGAACGTCTTTGTGGGCGTGTTGACGCTCACAAAGATGATATCGGCCTCGGCAATATGCTTGTTCACGTCGGTTGAGAAGAAAAGGTTGATGCCGCGTGTCTTGCGCACGACCTCGTCCAGGCCGGGCTCGAAAATGGGGAGGTGGTCCGACTCCCAGGCTGCGATGCGTGCTTCGTTAATATCGACAATGACGAAGCGGTGTTGCGGGCAATGGCTGGCGACAACCGGCATGGTCGACCCGCCTACATATCCAGCTCCGATGCAAAGAATATTTGTCATAGTATCGTCCCTTTATAAGAAATGAATTGTGGCTCCTATTGTACTTCCCAGCCCGTGAGAGGAGGGAGAAGCGCCGCACCTGCAATTGTACCGAAAGACTTTGCAAATACAGATCAGCACGCCCAGGATGGTTCCCTGCCCAGCCAACTGGCCAGGGGAAAACCATCCGCAAGAAGGGAGGGTTTTTTCCAGGCGCATGCTATGATCCCGGGCATCCGGCCGCCTTGTTGCTGCATGTCGATATTTGAGGGCCGGAGAACAAAAAGAAATCCTTTCGGGATTTTATGGACCAGGAGAATTCGCATGACCGAACCATTGAAAACGCAGCCTCCCTTCCAAAGGGTTTTATCGAACAGAAACTTCCGACTGCTGTGGATCGGGGGTTCCGTCTCGGTGCTGGGCTCCCAGTTTTCGTTGATCGCCCTGCCGTGGCTGGTGCTGCAGCTGACCGGCGATCCGCAGGTGTTGGGCCTGGTGCTGGC
>JBLNAU010000107.1:0-5127 GCA_050259515.1 Syntrophothermus sp. | reverse complement strand
GTGTTCCATTGCATCGGTGTCCGCACCTCGTCACGGTTGACTGCGATCTTCAACATGTCGAAGATGACACGTGGCACAAATCGGAATTTGTGAGGGATGGGGTCGAGCGCAGTGGCAAAGGGGAATTTTGCATTTACCATCCCAAGTTCCTCCCCGTAATAGATACAGGGCACCCCTCGCACGGTCAGCTGTAGAAAGTGGAGCAGTTTTGCCTTCCGTGGATCCTTGCCAAGTCGGTTGATGCTTCGCCACTTGTCGTGATTGCTAAAGACATAGATCGGCATAAAGGGATGCGGGTATTGTCCTTCCATATTTTCAATTAAATTGTGGAAATACTCGGCTGTAAATTTGAAATCAAGCATGCCAAAATCAAAAACCATGGTTAGACCATCATTCCTTTCATCACCCAGGAAATGCCGAATGGTCCTGGTATCCCCGCTCACCTCGCCGACCGACAGCTTTTCGCCGAATTCATCGCATACGCTTCGAAATACCCTGGCAAACTGAAAACTTTCTGGCAGGTTGAGCGTGTATTTTGCAGCTTGAAAGAAGCTGGAGGGCTCATCCTCCGCCGGGATCAATCTGAAGGAGAAAGGGTTGTTGCGGAACCCGGCATCCTTATAGATCACATTGAACAGGTCCAGCCGAAAACCATCCACGCCCCTGGCCAGCCAGAACCGGATGATGTTAAACATCGCCTCCTTGACTGCGGGGTTGCGGTAGTTCAGGTCTGGCTGGAAAGGTAGAAAGCTGGCCCAATAATATTGGTTGCGCTCCCCGACGTAATGCCAGCCGCTTCCCCCGGTCATACTCTGCCAGTTGTTCGGCTGGTCGCGCCAGATATACCAGTCAGCTTTGGGATTGTTTTGGGAGGACCGGGATTCTTTGAACCAGGCGTGCTCCATGGATGTGTGGTTCATGACCATGTCCAATATGATTCGCATCCTGCGCCGGTGTACCTCCCCGATCAACTGATCGGCATCCTCCAGGGTGCCATATTCGGGGGCGATGAACGTGTACTCCGAGATGTCATAGCCAAAATCGGCCTGCGGGGAGGCGAAGAAAGGGGAGACCCAGATCGTCTCGAACCCCAACTCTTGAATGTAATCGAGTTTCTGAAGGATCCCCTGGAGGTCGCCGATCCCGTCCCCATTGCTGTCGTAAAACGAGCGCGGGTAGATTTGGTATATTGTGGTTTTGTGGTACCACGGAAGGGAATCCATTTTTCTCCTTTGAACGGGCAGTGTTGCCTTTGTATAGGAATGATTTGATGCAGGAATTTATTCCAACCCAACTGTAATAGTGGGTGGATTATACATTCTGCCAGCCTGTACTCACTCCCAACGGATACGCACTATGGAGTATGATTGCAGCCTAAAAAGGAGATATTTATGTCCCGTACGACGAAAATCCTATTGTTATCCCTCTCGATCCTCTTCGTGCTTGCCTGCAGTACGATTACCCAGCCATTCAACCAGGCCAAGGACCTGGCTGGAACAGCCCAGGCACTTGCTACGGCCATGCCTGTTCAAACCTTTCAATCCCTTGCAACACAGTTCGCCACGCAGGTTCCGGTGGAGACGCTTCAGGCACTTCCCTCCATGGCTCCCAGCCTGGAAGCTCTTGGCACCAGCATGCCCAACTTCGAGGGCTTTTTCAATCCGCAGGGTACGCCTGTATCTGAATGGAACGGACTCCCTGTGATGCCTCAAGCAACAGCTGGACAGGAATTTAAGGAGTCCCATACCTATAGTTACAAAGTGGATGCTTCGGTAAAAGAAGCCCAGGATTACTACAATACAGAGCTTGTAAAACTGGGATGGAAATCATCCTTCAATATGCCTGGCAATGATAGCGTTGCCGTCCAAATGTTTCAGAAAGACAGCAGTATTTTGACAGTTACAATTACAGAAGTGAATGGATCGGTAGTAGTCGTGTTGTCTCTCGCTTAACCATTCCCTGTAGAACCTTTACAAGGGCAGTCATTTGACTGCCCTGTTTTTTTTCCATTTGGGGAACATTTCATCTGGCTCTACGTCCAAGCAGTAAGAGCTCGATTCAACCGTAACTTCTCCAAACACAAGGAGGGCCTATGACTTGAAAACATCATTTGCGAACAATGGGAACGCCGACCCATGGTTCGCTTTTTTGTTCCTGATCGAATTAACCTAAAGGAGAAGAAAAATGTTCACCAGACAAAAAAAACTCTTGATGGGCATGCTGTTCCTGTTGCTTTTTACCACTGCCTGTGGAGCCGCTGCCCCTGCGACCCGGGCACCGGACGTTCAAGCCCCCGCTTCAAATTACGAGCCTGAAATGCCTGGCGCTGCCACAGAAGCCCCGGCAGCACAGGCGCCTGCCGTAGGCCTTGCGCCCATGGCAACGCAATCCCTTAATTTTGCCCAACCCAATTCCATGCAACCCTCAGGACCCAGCCCCTATGATATGTTCTTCCAGGATTACGGGGTCAATCCCTCCATTGACACGGAGGATGATAATCTTTCAACCTTCGCCATGGATGTGGATACCGGGTCCTATACCATCATGCGAAATTACCTGAAGGATGGAAATCTGCCTCCCACGGACTCGGTGCGCGTGGAGGACTACGTCAATTACTTCGACCAGGGATATCCCAACCCGCCTGCCCACCAGGCCTTTTGGATCAATGTCGACGGTGCACCCTCCCCCTTTACCGAGACCGAGCGTTACCAGATGATGCGCGTCGGCATCCAAGGCTACCAGGTTCCCGAGCAGGAGCGCAAGGATGCCAATCTGGTATTTGTGATCGATGTCTCCGGCTCGATGGATATGGACAACCGCCTCGGCCTGGTCAAACAGTCTCTGGAGCTGCTGGTCGAGCAACTGCGGCCCTCTGATACGGTCAGCATTGTCGTCTATGGGACGGAGGCCAGAGTCGTCCTGGAGCCGACATCCGGTTCCGATAAAGGAAGGATTCTCCGGGCGATCCATTGGCTGCAGCCCGAAGGTGTGACAAATGCCGAAGCCGGGATCCGACTGGGATACAAGATGGCCATGCACGGCTTCAAGCCGGATGGGATCAACCGTGTCATCCTGTGTTCGGACGGCGTTGCCAATGTCGGTGAGACCGGACCGGACGAGATCCTTTCCGAGATCCGACATTACGTGGAGGAGAATGTTACGCTGACCACGGTCGGCTTTGGGATGGATAATTACAACGACACCTTGATGGAGCAGCTTGCCGATAACGGGGACGGCTTCTATGCCTATGTGGACGACCTGCGGGAAGCCCGCCGCCTTTTCATCGATCAGATCGCCGGCACCCTGCAGACCATTGCCATGGATGCCAAGGTACAGGTGGATTTCAACCCTGAGGTGGTGATGCGGTATAGGTTGGTCGGATTCGAGAACCGGGCCATCGCCGATGAGGATTTCCGGGATAACAGCGTGGATGCCGGGGAGATCGGTGCAGGGCATTCTGTCACTGCCTTGTATGAGGTCAAGCTGTATCCGGAAGCCCGAGGCCGTATTGCCACCGTTTCCATGCGCTGGCAGGACCCGGATACCCGCCAGGTGATGGAACTGTCCAGGGACTTTGATTCGAGCGAGCCGGAATATGAATTCAGAGATGCGAATCCTTTCTTCCAGCGCTCCGTGGTCGTGGCCGAGTTTGCCGAGATCCTGAAGAAGAGCTACTGGGCTGAAGACAGCTCCCTTCATTCCGTGTATCGCGAGGCACAACGCTTGAGCGAGTCGATGGCATGGGATGAGGACATGGGCGAGTTCATGGAGTTGATCCGCCGGGCAAGCGGGCTGGCGGACTGATCTGCTGTGCTGTTCAAAAGAAGTGGAGCCGGGTTCTCCAGCTCCACTTTCCTATTTCGATCTACTTATATTTCCAGTTTTGCACATCCCAGGTCATGCTTCCCCAGGTGCTGACGTTGTAGCCTGTCAGTTTGGTGCTGAAGCCGTATCCATCCTGGAAGAGATAAAGATGATCCTGAACGGCGTCGTCCTGGATCAGCTTGCCCAGATCACAGTAGGCCTTGGCGCGCGCAGTCTGGTCGAATGTGCTGCCTGCAGCCGTGATTGCTTCGTCGGCGCCAGGATTCACCCATCGAAAGTAATTGCCGCCATCGGGATTATCCGGGCCGGGGATGTTGGTTGACGAGTAGGAGCTTTCCACGTCACCCTGAGGCTCCAGGTAATAACCGCGATCGAAGATCAGCATGTCATAATCACCGGTCATGCGCGGAGAGCCGTCGGCGTAGGAGCCGAAGATGATCGAGAAGTCATAGTTCTGGATGTTCGCTTCCACGCCGATCGCCTTGAGGTTCTCGACCACGAACTGCTCGGTGCGCTCCAGCGGCTCGAAGTTGGTGTAGCCCTGGAGCTCCAGGGAGAGACGAGTCCCATCCTCGGCATACTTTGCGCCCTTGGCAACGCGGATGCCATCCGAGCCTTCGACCCAGCCTGCCTCCTCCAGCAGCTGCTTAGCTTTTTCGACATCGAAGCTGTACTTGCGTGGAATGTCGCACTTATACCAGCCATAAGCGAATGGATTGGTCGAAGGTGACACCTGTCCATTCAATACGTCGTTGATCAGCGTATCGTAATCAATGGCATACGAGATCGCCTGGCGAACGCGGATATCTCCCAGAATGGGATGGGGCGCGGAGGCCGAGGGATCCTTATCGCCCGGCTTGCTTTGATTAAAGTCGATCGCCATATTCCAGATGCCAGGGACGAGGACCTGCTCGGCGGTGCCGGCCATCACGGCGTCATAATCCTTTTTGTCCTCACCCGGCCAGAGATGGACATGGGCTTCTCCCTGTTTCATCAGCGCGGTCTGAGATGCAGCTTCGGGCACGATGCGGAAGACCAGGGTGTCCAGGTGAGGCTTGCCTTCCTCATAATAATAGGGGTTGCGCTGCATGGTGATGCTCTCGCCACTACGCCAGTCTCTCACAACAAATGGCCCCGCCGAAACGGGTTTCATGTTGTATTCCCAGGTGGTCATTTCCTCGGGCTTGCCGGTGGCATGGCGAGGGAAGATCCCGGCTGCGAATTGTCCCAGGTAACCCACATACGGCTCCTTGTAATGAACCACTGCAGTAACATCGTCCGGTGTATCGATGCTTTCGATCA
>JBLNAU010000106.1:0-4281 GCA_050259515.1 Syntrophothermus sp. | reverse complement strand
GATTCCATCCAACTCATCGTTTCTCTCCTTTGCTTCCAACAGCGTAATGTGCACTGCCAAAGCCAGCGCTGTACACTTCTAGAAGAGTTTAACGACGGAGCAAACATCCTGCTCCGGCCTCTGTTCGCGTAGGGCGGCACATAAAGCGTCAGCCGCTGGTCATCATATGGCCTTGACGAGCCGTAAACCGATTGTAATGTGCCTGCATCCCCTGTACCGCCGCCGTACCACCAGCGTGCCATCCAGTGGCGTTCAGCAGGCAGGGATGGCGCCGGGAGATACCAGATGCCCCTGCGAGGCAGTTAACCCTTCGACCAGGGTTAGAATCTACCCTGGTAGTGTGCCTTAATTTGTCTCCCACTCGTGAACACGGTACAATTTGTTAAAGTACGCGTAGAGACCCTGTTTGATGATTTGAAAGGAGTCACAATGACATCATTATTTGAAAAAGGCTTTCTTGCCGGGATCGGGCTGCTCTCGATGACCCGTGAAAAGGCCCAAAAGATGGTTGAAGAACTCAGCCACGAGGGAGAGCTTCAAAGAAGCGAAGTGAAACAGTGGGTGGACCAGCTCTCCGACCGCGGCGAGCAGGAGCGTCAGGCCTTGCGCAATATGATCCGGGATGAGATGAAAAAAGTCCTGGACGAAATGGGATTGGCCACCAAGGAAGACATCCAGAAGCTGATCGATAAACAGGGATAGGCCGGCTCGCTCCATATTGGATACTTATGCTCCGTTCCAGGCGTTCCATTCGTCATCTGCAACGTTATACGGAAGTCGTTGCCATCTTCGTCCGGCACGGTTTCGGATTTGTGTTTGGGCGTTTGGAAGGCAGTCCACGCGCCTGGCTGAGGGCTCCGTGGCGGCCGCCTCCGCCAGAGGTACCGCCTCAGATCGATAGTCTCGCCGCTCATTTCCGGCTGGCGTTGGAGGAAGCGGGTCCCACCTTTGTGAAGTTTGGGCAGATCCTCTCCACCCGCCCCGATCTGCTGCCTCTTTCCTTTATCGCCGAGCTGAGCAAGCTGGTGGATTCGGTATCGCCGGAACCGTGGGAGCGGATGCGTGCTCTCCTGGCCCATGAGTTGGGGCGGGAGCCGGAAAGCGTGTTCGCCTCGATCGACCCTCAGCCGATGGCATCCGCCTCCCTCTCCCAGGTCCATGCCGCCGTTCTTCCAGATGGACAGCAGGTGGTCATCAAAGTGCAGCGCCCCAATATCACCGCCGTGATCGATACCGACCTCGAGATCCTGTCCCAGCTGGCGGCAAGAGCGCAGGCGACTTCGCTGGGAAAGGTCTATGATTTTCCAGGCATTGCCGATGACTTCGGTTTTACTCTGCGCAACGAATTGGACTACCAGCGCGAAGGACGCAATGCAGACCGCCTGCGGGAGAGCTTTGCCGGTGAGCCCGATCTCCTGTATATTCCAAAGGTGTACTGGGAATTAAGCACCCGGCACGTGCTGGTGATGGAGCGCATCGATGGCATCAAGATCAGCGACATCCCGGCGCTGGACGCAGCCGGGTATGACCGTCACAAGGTGGCGCTGAACAGTGCCCGCGCCATGATCAAACAGACGCTCGAAGACGGCTTTTTCCACGCCGACCCGCATTCGGGGAATTACCTCATCCTGCCGGGAGAGGTGATCGGCCTGGTGGATTTTGGCAAGGTGGGTTATTTGCGGGAGAAAGACCGGATGGACATGATCCGGCTTTATCTCGTCGCCATCGAGATGGACGTGGACGGGATCATTGACCAATTGATGCATATGGGCGCCGTGAGGGAGGATGTAGACCGGAACCGGCTGGCATACGACCTCAGCCGTTTCCTCAATAAATATACGGGCGTTCCGATCAAGTATATTCGCGCCCGGGAACTCATCGATGAGTTCACTGCCATCACCTTTCGCCATCACCTGGGGCTGCCCACCACCTGGTGGCTGGTGGGGCAGACCATTGTCATGCTGGAAGGGATTGGCCTGCAGCTGGACCCGGATTTCGATGTCTTCCAGGCGGCCGCGCCTCATATCAAGAAGCTGTTGAAAACCATATTCCTGCCTCATCCGGGCTGGGCGCAAGCTGTCCTGATGGATGTCACGAACTGGGGCGAGATGCTTCACCGCTTGCCCCGGGTCGGTAACCGGATGCTGGAACGCCTGGAACGAAATGAGGGATTCCGCATGGAGATCAAGGACTCAGACCGTATGCTGAGCAGAATCGACCGGCTGGTCACACGCCTGGCACTCAGCGTGCTGGTTGCCGCCTTCGTGATCGCCTTGCCGATCCTGCTTCAGCTCACCACGCCTGGAAGCCTGCCCAGGGGGTTGATCATGATCAGCCTGATCCCGATCATTGGCACGGCAGTATGGCTTGCGGTCTCCCTGTTAAGCACTCCAAGAAAATAGTCTTGAGCACATAGCTGATTGGGCTCAAAGTACTCCGGGCACATGAGACAAAAACAGGCGGACGCTGTGCGCGTTCCGCCTGTTTTTCCTTGAAAGAAATGATTAAGCCAATTTACGACCGCGGGCCTGAATATGTAGCCGTATACCAGATGTAGACCGCACCGGAGCAATTTTTTGAAAATGATAATAACCGATCAGGGAGGAAAAAATTAAATGGGATGGATCGCTATGCTTGTTCCTTTCAACCTGATGCAAAGGCCACAATTTCATTGAAAGGTAGATCCCGTCCTGCCTTCTAGGCTGTTTCATACGCTTCGACACCAGGCTTTGCTTGATGGCGGTGAAAACTTCTACCGCGGCGTAGTTCATGGCAGCGGCGGTTACGAAGGATTGAAAGGACATAGGGAGGCCTAACGCCATGGCCACTCTGGACCATTCACCCTCAGCGGTTGGATTCTGAACCGTAAAGCTAAAGCCTGGTTTGGTGTCAAAAGCGATTACACTAGTACCGCAACAAGCTTAATTTGGAGGACTAATATTGATAATGCACCTTCAAATAAGCCCGAGACCCTACAGCTTAAGGAAGTTGCGGCATTAGACTCAAGTGGATGCGTTCCAATTCGCTTGAGCTCTTCCGAATTCTACTTGCGGAGGTTGCAGCATGAGCGAAGTCACAGTGATCGGTTTGGGAAATATGGGGTCGGCATTAGCACGTGCATTATTGAAGGACGGGCGCGCAGTTACTGCTTGGAATCGCAGCCCGGAGAAAGCTGCTCCCCTGGTGGATCAGGGCGCGGTATTGGCTCCGAGCGTGGCGGCTGCGCTCACGGCCAGCCCAAGCATCTTCGTCTGTGTGACAAACTACGCCGCGTCGAATCACATTCTTGGTGAAGTAGCAACGGAGCTTTCCGGCAAGCTGTTGGTTCAGTTCACTACAGGCTCCCCGCAGGACGCCCGGGCGAGCGAAATGTGGGCCCATGAGCATGGAGCCGAATACCTGGATTGTGCCATTACCGGAAGCCCCAGTTCCATTGGAGCACCCGGCGCCCATATTCTAGTCGCCGGCAGACAAGCGACGTTTCAAAAAGCCGAACCGATCCTGCGGGTGCTGGCCAGCAATCTGGATTACAAGGGTGAGGCAATTGGTCTCGCCTCTGCCTGGGAAATGGTTTACATCATGCACTATTACGGAATGTTTTTGTCGTTGTTTCATAGCGTGCAGATTTGCCAGGCCGAAGGCATCCCGCTGGAACAGTACATCAAATTACTGGGTGAGCAGGGCAGGAACTACGAGAAATGGCTGTGCGAAAATATCCAATCGGGCAATTATCAAGAGACGTCTGCCCCGCTGGAGCTGTGGGCGGGAGGTATCCAACAGATCGCTCAACATGCCCAGGACAGTCACATCGATGCCGAGTTCCCAAGGCTGGCCGCGCGTCTCTTCCAACAGGCCATGGACGCAGGCTATGGCCGGGAAGAAGTGTCAGCCTTATTCAAAGTGCTGTAGAAGATCTCTTGCGTGCATCTCTCGGTGGTCGAGTAGGCAGTGATCGTCTGCCGTACACTGGCACCGCACGCCAGTGCAGGTGTCGAAACCAACAGGTTCAAGGATTATCCTTGTAACTAAAGCTGCTTTGCTTACCGGTGGTTTCGACGCTTGCGTCTCAACCACCGATATGATCTACGCAACTCACCAGGCAAAAGCCTCAGGCGACTCGCCGCCTGGACCCGGCCAGATCTCGTCCAGTTTGGCCATTTGTTCGGGGCTAAATTTTATCTCAAGCGCACGCAGGCTCTCGGTTAGCTGTTCCATCTTACGTGGACCTACAATGGGGGCGGTGACTACCGGGTTTGCCAGCAACCAGGCGAGAGCCACGTC
>JBLNAU010000105.1:0-5051 GCA_050259515.1 Syntrophothermus sp. | reverse complement strand
GCCTGTGGGGAAGCGAGAAAGGCAACCGCGCGGGCGATCTCTGAAACGCTGTCTGCCGAAGGGATGAAACTGGTGCTGGTGGCCCGCTCACAGCCGGAGCTGGGATCGCTGGCTGCGTCATTAGCCACCGAGTCCCTGGTGCTGGCGGTTGATTTACGCAGGCCGGAATCGGCAGCCCGGGTGGTCGACGAAACCTTCCAGCGTTTTGGAAAACTCGATCTGCTGGTCAATAATGCGGGAGCCACGAAGCGCGGGGATTTTCTCGCTCTGACGGACGAGGAGTGGCAGGACGGCTACGATCTCAAGTTCTTTGGTGCCATGCGTCTCTCGCGTGCCGCCTGGCCGCACTTGCAAGCCAGCCAGGGACGAATCGTCAATATTATCGGGGTGGGTGGCAGGGCCGGCAGCGCTGAATTCACCATCGGGGGGACGGTCAATGCCGCGCTGATGAACCTGACCAAGGCCCTCGCCGATCGCGGCGTGCGGGACGGGGTCCGGGTGAACGCGGTCAACCCGGGCTCGATCGCCACAGAACGCCTGCAGATTCGTATGAAGAACTATGCCAAGGAAAGGAACATCCCGATGGAGGCAGCCGCCAGGCAGATGCCGCACGAGATGAAGATCGAGCGCTTCGGCGAACCGGCTGAGATCGCCCGCGCGGTTGCCTTTCTCGCTTCCCCACAGGCCTCCTACATCCAGGGCGCGATCCTGGATGTGGACGGCGGGGCGACGCGGTCGCTGTAAGCCTCGAATCGGCAATATAATTCAACCAGCTTATCTCCCATGGAGGTCGTTATGAAATGCCCCGTCTGCAAGGATTTCCCCCTGGAATCGACAAGCCTGCTGGAGGGCCTGATTGGCGTGCAGTGTGTAAACTGCCAGGGCATTTTCATCTCCTCAAATGCCTATATGGCATGGCGCCGGTCGCTGGGAACCTCCATTCCTGAAAAGGAAGGCGAGATCCAGATCGATCCGTCCTGGGATGTTAATGAATTAAAGCTATGTCCTGAATGCGGGCACATCATGGCGCGCTACAAGGTCTTTCCCGACACCGAGTTCTATCTCGATCGCTGCCGAAACTGCAACGGGATCTGGCTTGAATTTCTCGAATGGAAAGTGCTGCTCGACCGCAACCTGCATGACAACCTGAACGAGTTCTTCACCCGTCCCTGGCAGGATCACCTGCACGCGGAAGAGACCCGCAATCATCTCGATGCCATTTACCTTGAAAAGCTGGGTGAACAGGATTACGAGCGAATCAGGGAGATCCGCGAGTGGCTGAGGAGTCATCCCCGCCATGGTATGCTGCTCGCTTTCCTGCAGGCCGATGATCCATATAAAATATAAATAAACATTGCTCTCGCCGCCGTCTCCGGCGGGGCCAAGTAATTTTTGAGAACTGCTGATTCATTCTGATTACCCAAACAAAGATATTTCGCGGCGATCAAGTTGTAAACCACCCTCCATACCAGGCATATCCATTGGATAATTACCAGGCCATCCATTTTTTTGACGATCCCATCCAGCCGGTTTTTGATTCCCCTCCGGCCCGGGAAAAGACACCCGATTGCCCGGACGGTTTTATCTGGAACGATAAGACCTATCGTGTGACCGAAATGCTCTCCTCCTGGAGCGATTTTGCGCGGCGCGGCAAAATGGCGCGCAACATGCGTCCTGCCCACGCCTCGGTCGCAGCCGGGCGCGGCTCGCTGAACGTGGGCCGGTTCTATTTCCGGGTGCGCGTGGATACGGGACAGGTCTTTGACATCTATTATGACCGGGCAATGAAAAGCCTGGATGACCGCAAGGGCCAGTGGTTCGTTTATCGCGAACTGGAAAAGGAAATATGAATTCTGAAATCGAAACACCGGTCCCAGCTCCAGCGCCCGAGCCGGGCCGTTATTCCGTGCCCTGGAAACCCATTGATAACTGGATCGGTCTCCTTCTTCTGGTCCTGATCTATGGAGGACTGTTCTGGTACGCCCAGCATGGAGACAGGCACCAACTGGCCCAAAGCGCACTGCTTGTCGTTGTGCAGCTTAGCTTTCTCCTGCCCGTGATCATTATCTTTGCCTGGAGAAAGATCAGCTGGAGAGCCATTGGCTTTGGAAGGTTTGAACTGTCCACGCTGGCCATTGGCTGCGGACTGTTGATAGCCGGTTATGCTCTCATCCTGCTGCACAACGGCATCCTGATGTTATTGAAGATCGAGACGCAGGGGGAGCAGATCTCGCAGCTCTTTGGAGGGCTGAACTCGCCTCTCTGGTTCTTCGGGGTGGGTGCCATCCTCGCCCCTCTGGTGGAGGAGATCTTTTTCAGGGGCTTCCTCTTCCAGGGCTTCCGGGCGAGGTATGGCTGGGGCAGGGGGTTGCTTTTAAGCTCGGCGATCTTCGGCGCAGCACACCTGGATCCTGTAGCGTTGATCCCAACCTTTATCCTGGGCTGCCTGCTGGCCTATCTCTACCAGAGATCGAACTCGATCTGGCCAGGCGTGTTTTTCCACGTGTTCATCAACTCCCTGGGGTTATGCACCGCCTACCTGGTGACGCAGTATCCAAACCTTATTCCCTCGTGATCAGGCGCACCTGGTTCTCGTAGAAAACATAGTCCCAGGCCCAATTGATCAGCACCAGAAGCCGGTTCCTAAATCCGATGATCCGGAAGATATGCAGACCGACCCAGATCACCCAGGCGATAAACCCGCTGAAGGACAATCCCCAGATGCGCGCCACCGCGGCATTGCGGCCAATGGTGGCCAGCAGGCCCGGGTCCTTGTAATGGAACGGCTCGGGTTTTTCCTTCCTTAGAATTTTCTTTAAGTTGCGAGCCGCCGCTTTTGCCTGTTGCTGGGCAACGGTCGCCAGCATGGGGAGCGGCTGTCCTTTCTCGTCCTCCACATAGGCCGCGTCGCCAATGACAAAGACCTCCGGATGGCCGGGCATCTGCAAGGTCGGCTCGACCCGGATCCGGCCTCCGGCTGCCTGGGAAACTCCAAGCCGGTCGGTGAACTTCGCCGAGCGCACGCCTGCCGTCCAGATCAGCGTATGAGTGTTGATCGTCGTCTCGTTGGCGAGCGTTACCTGGCGCCCGTTGTAATTGACAAGGCGGGTGTTTTCCATGATCTCAACGCCCTTGCTTTTCAGGAGTCTGCGGGTCGCCTTGCGAAGCTCTTCAGGATAGGTCACCATCACACTGGGACCGGCCTCCAGCAGGATCACGCGTACATCGTTCAGATCCATATATGGATAATCCTTGGCCATCACGTGCGTGATCAGCTCGGCCAGCGCGCCGGCGGTTTCCACGCCGGTCGGGCCGCCGCCCACCACCACAAAGGTCAGCATGGCGCGGCGTTTTTCAGTGTCCACTTCGCGGCTGGCCTGCTCGAAGATACCCAGCAGGTGATTGCGGGTCTCCACGGCGCTTTCCACATCCTTGAGCTGGAAGCCGTGCTGCTCGACCTCATTCATGCCATAGAAGTTCGTCTGCCCGCCGACGGCCAGGATCAGGTAATCGTAGGCAATGACGGAGCCATCGGCCTTGACATAGCACGAGTCAAAATCGATGGACGAAACTTCTGACATCAGAAAATCGACATTGGGATGCCTGCGGAAAATCGTTCGCAGGGGATAGGCGATCTGGGAGGGGACCAGGCCGGCGATGGCGACCTGATAGAGAAGTGGCTGAAAGAGATGATAGTTATGGCGGTCAATGACCGTGACGCGCACGGGGGCACCGGCAAGCTTTTGGGCTGCTTCAAGTCCTCCAAACCCAGCTCCAAGGATCACTACATGCGGGACCTTTTGGATGTTCATGTCTCACCTTCCTCTTGTGAATAATTGCACAATTATTCTACCTAATAGGATGTGATTTGTAAAGATTATCTTACCTGCATTCTTGTCATAAAAAGCCCACATCGAAACCGCTTCGACATGGGCCATATCATGCCAAATGAACTGGGTGGGATCCTGTCAGTGCTGTGCTAAAAAAGATGTTTCCAGAACTGGAACTGGTCCAGCCCGGTGACGACCAGGGCCCAGTCCGCTCCAAGAGCCGTTGAGATGGAATACACGATCCGCCAGAAAACGTTGCCAACGACGGGCACATACCAGAACAGCAATAGAATGATCCAGATGGCCGCGCTGCGAAACTGGTTCACCGTTTCACGGACGTTAAGGGGAAGGAAAGGCTCCAGCGCATTGTAGCCATCGAAGGGCGGGAGCGGGATCAGGTTGAAGAGCACCGCCGAGATCTGCAGCACGAGCAAAAAGGAGAGTCCCGGCCAGATACCTGTCGGGCTTACCGGCGCCAGACGCAGGATGATCCCCAATACTACCGCCACCAGCAAATTGGCTGCCGGGCCTGCCAGGGACATCAGACTCAGCCACCTTCGGTCGCGGATCCGCCAGGTCTCGATATAGACCGCGCCGCCCGGCAGACCGATGCCGCCCAGCAGCAGGAATAGCAGCGGGAGAACCAGGGAAAAGATGGGATGCGTGTACTTCAGCGGATTGAAGGACAGATAGCCCTTTTCACGCACGGTGTAATCCCCTCCGTTGTACGCAACCAGGGCATGCGAAAATTCATGCAGGCAGAGTGAGAAGATCCAGCCGATCAGGACGATCGTAAACGTCATGTCTATTGTTCTCCATATCCATCAGGATGGGATCGGTGCCACTGCCAGGCGCTGCCGATGATCTCCTGGAGATTGTCATGGACAGGCTTCCAGCCGAGCTCACGCTTGATCTTTTCGGAGGAAGCAACGAGACGGGCGGAATCGCCCGGGCGGCGCGGCAGCTCGTTGACCGGGATCGGATGTCCCGTCACCTGGCGCGCGGTGTCGATCACCTGGCGGACCGAGTAGCCGGTCCCGCTCCCCAGGTTGTAGGCCAGCTGGTCACGCTCGCCGAGCCCATCCAATGCAAGCTGGTGAGCGGAAACCAGATCGGCAATGTGGATGTAGTCACGGATGCAGGTGCCATCGGGGGTGGGATAGTCGGTGCCGTAAATATTGGCCGATTCGCGTTTTCCCAGCGGAACCTGCAGCACAAGCG
>JBLNAU010000104.1:0-4662 GCA_050259515.1 Syntrophothermus sp. | reverse complement strand
CCTCCCAGCCGCGTTCCTGAAGCCGCTTCGTGTCCGCATCTGCAATGGGTTGGGCATGCCCGAGGGAGAGACAGGGAGGATCCCAGGCGTACAGTCTGAGGGTCGGGTCGGATTCGCCTCTTCCTATGTGTTCGAGGATCGCTTCATCGAGTGCCATGTTCCAGGCGCCGCGCGCCGGAGGAGTGATCAAGAGTCGCCATGTGTCCATGGACGATATTCTACCCGGAAGAACGAGATGGCGTACACTTGGCCTATGACTGCTCTCAAATCCCTGCTCTTTTTGATGGTGGCGCCCGGCATGGTGGCTGGCTATATTCCTCTTGGCCTGTTGCGCCAGGGACCACAGATCGATACGGGCCTCCTGTCCTACCTGGCATTTCCCCTGTGGCTGGTGGGCGGGATCATTCTTTTATGGAGCTTCTGGAATTTCCTGCACGAAGGACATGGCACCCCCGCCCCCCTTGACGCGCCAACCGAGCTGGTTACCGCGGGATTCTATCGCTATGTGCGCAACCCCATGTATTTTGGGATTGTGCTGATCCTGTGCGGACACTTTCTCTGGCTCGGATTCTGGTCGCTATTGATCTATGCCGTGATTATTTTTGTAATGATCCATTTGTTTATTACTCTTTATGAAGAACCAACCCTCCTGAGAAAATTTGGAAATTCATACGAAGAGTACCGGACACGTGTCCCACGCTGGATTCCAAGGCTGCCCAAATGATGTTCAGGAGTGAAACGAGTGTTCCCAACTTTACAGATCATGAATAAAAAATAACAAGCCCCAATCTGGCGTTGCGTAAAACAGCGATATTCAGTAGTATAGGGCCAACTCTTTCGATCCAGCCCGCAAAGACTTTACACAGATATGGAATACATCGGTGAGATTGCCGCTCTGGCGACAGCCTTCTTCTTCGCCATGACGGCGCTAATATTTACATCCACGGGACGGTCGGTCGGTTCGCAGGTGACGAACCGTATGCGACTCCTGTTTGCGCTGTTGTATTTGATCCTCATTAATCTCATTCTTTTCCATGAGCCACTGCCGTTTTCGGCAGGGGGTTCCCGCTGGTTCTGGCTGGGTCTTTCGGGCGTCATCGGTCTCTCGCTGGGAGATGCCTTTCTTTTCCAGTCGTATGTTTCCATTGGTCCCCGGCTGGGCAGTCTGTTGTTAAGCCTGGCGCCGATCTTTGGCTCCATCATTGCCTGGGTGTTTTTTCACGAGGTCCTGACGGCCCTGCAGATCACAGGGATTGCCATGGCCCTGGCGGGGATTGCCTGGGTGGTTGCATCGAATGGCGAGCCGGCCAACACCTCCCGGGCCCACACGCGGCGGGGCGTCATCTTCGGGATCCTGGCTGCCCTGGGCCAGGCAGTGGGGCTGGTCTTTTCCAAGCAGGGAATGGAGGGAGATTTCTCGCCCTTCCAGGCAAATTCCATTCGCATGCTGGCCGCGGTGGTCTTTATCTGGATCTGGGCTGCGATCGATGGCAAGGCAAGAACCACTGTGTCCAGCCTGCAGGGGAAGCCGCGTGTGCTCGGCCTGCTGGCTCTCGGCGCGGTGGTGGGACCGCTGCTCGGTGTCTCCTCGTCCCTGTTTGCCATTCAGCATGCTGAGATCGGAGTGGCAAGCACTCTAATGGCGCTGACCCCGGTGATTCTGCTGCCGATCAGTTATTTCGTATACAGGGAAAAGATCGGCTGGCAGGCGGTGTTCGGAACGATCCTGGCGATCGCCGGTGTCGCCGTCCTATTTCTGGCATAATTAGATCGTGTTTCCAAATTGTAATGAGGTACCATGACCAAAACTTTAATTTCCGAAGACCAGGTTCGCTTTTTTAGTGGGAGTTCCAACCCCACATTGGCGGCTGCCATTGCCAATGAGCTTGGTGTGCCGCTGGACGGTACGCGCATCATGCGCTTTAGTAATGACAACCTTTTTATTCAGCTGGGCGAGACCGTCCGTTACCGGAGGGTCTATATCGTGCAGTCTCTTTCCCAGCCTGTGAACGATCACCTGATGGAGCTGTTGATGATGCTGGACATTGCACGCAGCGCGGCCGCGTCCGAGGTTCATGCGATCATCCCGTATTATTCCTTTGCCCGGTCGGACAAAAAGGACGCGCCGCGCATCTCCATCACGGCCCGGCTGGTCGCCGACCTGTTGAAGACAGCCGGGGCCACCCATGTGATGAGCATGCTTTTCCATTCCCCACAGGTGCATGGATTTTTCAGCGTGCCGACCGATCCGTTGAGCAGCTGGCAGGTTTTCAAGACATATCTGAAAGCGCGTAGTCTGAGCGAAACCATCCTGGTGTCCCCGGACATGGGACAGGCAAAATCTGCAGCGCGTTTTGCCAGGGTCCTCGGGATCCCGATCGCGGCCGGCAACAAGGAACGCGTTTCAGATTCGAAAGTCAGGATTAGCGCCCTGGTGGGGAACCAGGTCCGCGGGCATCGATGCGCCCTGGTCTATGACGATGAGATTGCAACCGGCGGATCCATCCATGAATTAAGCCGCGTTCTCATCGCTGAGGGGATCGAAGAGATCCTGGTGATGTGCACCCATGGCGTATTCACCCGCGGCGGGCTGGAGCGCCTGGCGGATATCCCGCAGATCTCCGAGATCCTGACCACGGATACAGTGTACATCCCGCCTGAAAAGCGCAATCCGAAGCTTAAGATCCTGTCGGTGGCTCCCATTTTTGCAGATGCGATCCGCCATAACATCATGCACCAATCTCTCAATGATCTTTATGTATATGGGGAATAGAATCCTGTTGTGAAAAGAGAATATAATACATAAAACAAGGAGGCCTTTATGATCGGAAAAGCAATGCAAGATGCAATGAACGAACAAATCAACAAGGAGTTGTTTTCATCCTACCTGTACCTCTCGATGGCGGCATACTTCGAGGACAAGAACTTGATGGGATTTGCGCACTGGATGCGCCTGCAGGCCGAGGAAGAGCGCGGGCATGCCATGAAGTTTTACGACTTCATTCTGGATCGCGGCGGCCGGGTCTATCTCAAAGGGATTGACGGACCGGAAACCGACTGGAAATCCAACCTCGAAGTTGCTGAAGAAGTGGCAGGGCATGAGGCCAAGGTCACTGCTTCGATTCAGGATCTGTATGAGCTGGCCCTTAAGGAGAAGGATTATCCGGCGCAGGTAATGCTGCAGTGGTTCATCTCCGAGCAGGTGGAGGAGGAAAAGAACGCAGCCGACCTCGTGGCCAAGCTCAGATTGATCGAAGAGCGCGGAACTGCAGTGCTGATGCTCGATCATCGTCTCTCAAAGCGGGGCGGCGGCGGAGGCGAAGAAGAGTAGTATACAATTGGACCCTAAGGATTTAGGGTCTTTTTTTATTTGGAGGAGAATGCCTTTCACGATTCGACGCGCCGCCTCTGAGGACAAGCCCGAATGGCTGCGTATGCGCCACGGGCTGTGGCCGGATGCGCCCATGGATTATCTTGCCCGCGACCTGGATGATCTGCTGGCCGATGAAGATATGGCGGTCTTTATGGCCTTCAACGAGCATGGGCAGCCGGTGGCATTTATCGAAGTGGCCCTGCGTACCTATGCTGAAGGCTGTGAGACCTCGCCGGTGGGATATATCGAAGCCTGGTTTGTCGGCGAGCTGGTGCGCGGTCAAATGCTTGGCAGGCAATTGGTAGAGATTGCAGAGCAATGGGCGCGCGAGAAGGGCTGCACGGAGATGGCCTCCGATACCTGGCTGGAGAACGAGGCAAGCATCATAGCCCATCTCCGTATGGGATATCATGAGGCGGATCGGCTGGTCCATTTTGTGAAACGGTTGTTGTAATTGTAGGGACGGCAGCTGCCGTCCCTACAATTACAACGGATATGGGTGATCATGAGGAAATTTTTGGTGTATGGCTCTTATGGCTATACCGGCCAGTTAATTGTCGAGCATGCGATCCACGAAGGGCTTCATCCCGTCCTTGCGGGACGGGATGAAGAGCAGCTGCGGGCACAGGCCCAAACGTATGGCCTTGAATACCGCGCCTTTTCCCTGGAGGAGGCTGAAAAGTTGGATGCTGCCCTGCTCGAAGTGGAGGCTGTGCTTCACTGTGCGGGCCCGTTCGTGCATACGTACCGGCAGATGGCGGAAGCCTGCCTGCGGACGAAACGTCACTATGTGGATATCAGCGGCGAGATCCCTGGTTTCGAGGCTTTGGCTGCCATGGATGGGCAGGCCCGGGCGGCAGGCATCATGCTCCTGCCCGGTGGCGGCTTCGATGTTGTCCCGTCGGATTGTCTGGCCGCCCATCTCAAGGAGAGGCTGCCCTCGGCCAGCCAGCTCCGTCTGTTCATCCGCGGCATCGGCGCGGGTGCCTCACGCGGCACGGCAAAGTCCGCAGTGGAGAACATGCACCGCCAGGGGATGATCCGAAGGCATGGGAAGCTACAGCAGGTTCCGCCGGCCTGGAGCGTTCGCGAGCAGGATTTTGGCCGGGGTCCAAGGAAGGTTGTGTCCATTGGCTGGGGGGATGTCAGCACGGCATATTACAGCACCGGCATCCCGAACATCGAGACGTACTTTGCATTTCCAAATTCCTACATCAAAGTTTTAAAGTCCATCAGTATCCTCGGTCCGCTCCTCTACAACCGTCCCATGAACAACCTTCTAAAATTTG
>JBLNAU010000103.1:0-8074 GCA_050259515.1 Syntrophothermus sp. | reverse complement strand
GATGTTTTAAAGTAGGGCGGAATGGCATTCCGCCTTACTTTAGATCAAAGCAACAAACTCTTCGCGAGTCAGCGTTTCCTGCTGCAGCAGGCATTGCGTGACACGTTCCATGGCTTCACGCTTTTCTGTAATGATACGCTTGGCTTCGCTGTAGCACTCTTCGAGGATCAGGTTAATAGCCTGGTCCATGGCTTCGAAGGTCTTCTGCCCGGCACGGGGGGCTGCCAGGGCTTCGACGCCCTCGGCCCGGTTGAACACACGCAGGCCGGTAACGCTCATCCCCAGGCGCATGACCATTTCCTCGGCCAGCTGGGTGGCCACCTTGAGGTCGTTGGATGCGCCGCTGGTGATATCGCCGCAGAAGATTTCCTCTGCCACGCGCCCGCCCATCAGGCCGGTGATCTGTGCCAGCATCTGGTTGCGGGACATCAGCATGTTATCCTGCTCGGGCAAAGACATGGTGAAGCCGCCCATCTGACCGCGCGGGATGATGGTGATCTTGTAGACCGGGTCGGAATGCTCGGTGCAGTGCATGACGACGGCATGGCCTGCCTCATGATAGGCGATCGTGCGGCGCTCTACCTGGTTCATGACCCGGCTCTTCTGCTGGACACTGCCGATCAGGTTCTTTTCCACGGCTTCCTGAAAATCCTGGACGGTAATTTCGGGGTGGCAGTTACGGACGGCCAGGATGGCGGCTTCGTTGACGATGCTGGCAATATCTGCACCGACCAGGCCCGGTGTGGATTTGGCAACATCCATCAGATTCACATCAGGGGCGAGCCGTCTTCCATCCACGTGGATCTTGAAGATTTCCAGGCGGCCCTTGACATCCGGGCGCGGAACGGTGACGTGGCGGTCGAAACGACCGGAGCGGGTCAGGGCAGGGTCGAGTACATCCACGCGGTTGGTGGCGCCCAGGACGATGATCCCTTCTGCACCGGTGAAGCCGTCCATTTCGACGAGCAGCTGGTTGAGGGTCTGGTCCTGTTCCATCTCGCCGCCGCCGCTGCTGGAGTTGCGCTTGCGGCCGGCTGCATCGATCTCGTCGATGAAAATGATGCAGGGTGCCTTGGAGCGCGCCTTCTTGAAGAGAGAGCGCACCCGGCTCGCGCCTACACCCACGAACATTTCGACAAACTCTGAGCCTGCCGTGCTGAAGAACGGAACGCCCGCCTCGCCGGCAATCGCCTTGGCCATCAGGGTCTTGCCAGTGCCCGGGTCGCCGACCAGCAGGACGCCGCGCGGCATGCGGGCTCCCATCCGGTGGTACTGGGATTTATCCTTCAGGAAGCTGACGATATCCTCTAGCTCTTCGCGGGTCTCGTCGATGCCTGCCACATCCTTAAAGCGGACGTTGGGGATGTCGCCTTCGGTGTATTTCTTGCGACTTGCCATCATGCCGCCGCTGACGCGGGTAATGCCGTAGCCGATCAGGCCCATCATCGCCAGGCTCATAAAGATATCCGCGCCGCGGCCGCCGGTGAATGCATCCGGCTCTTTAATTTCATATTTGAGACTGGCGAGCTGAGCTTCGTCGACGCCGAGCAGTCGCATCTGTTCCAGGAAGGGTGCGACGGTATCGCGCAGTGTGAAATGCTGGGTTCCGTCCTTATAGTAAAGATTTACCGTTCCGGTATTGGGGGAATCCTCGACCCGAATGATACGCTGTGCAGAAATATCCGCAGCCACATCGCTGAGGGGAATGGGTTTGCCGTCCGTTTTGGAACGCAGAAGACTTGCCCCGGTAAGCAAAACTGCGATCACCAGCAGGACCATGCTGAGTTTGCCATATTTATGTTTTTTAAAGAAATCTAGTAGTTGTGTAACCGATTGTTTCATGCTGCCTCGTCAAGTTGGTATTCGATGTTTTATGCGATGTTCTAAAGTTCCCCCATGTTACACCTGTAAACACAATTTGTTGCTAACAAATTCATTATTTTTGATTACAAAAGTATTAGTTTTCCTGTGTATTACATCTGTTACATCGTGATTTAAAAGAATATACAGCCTGCATGTGAGCAGGATTAGTGGAGGCTGAGACGGAAATTAAAAAACGGAATTGAAATAAAAGTAAATCCGTTCCCCGCTGAAGAGTCTTTGACCAGGGTCCCAGGGGAACAGGATCGTGACCATAAATTCAATTGGCTGTCCGTTCGGGGCGGGCAGGTCCAGCCACTGGACTTGATAAGTGCCGGTGACATGGGCTTCCTCGAACACACCCTGGGGACCAATGACGATATTCTGCAAATCAAAGTGAATGTCCGGAAAGGAAGTCAGCAGCTGCGTGTAAAACTGGGTTGCACCGGCCTTGCCTTTCCAATCGACCCCTTTGTTGACCACCGTGTAGATACAATCCTCCGTCAGCGTGGCCATCAGGCCGGGGATATCACGCGAGTCTTCTGCAATGGAGTGAGCCATCCAAAGCTGGCGGATGGCGCGGTATTCCTCGGGTTCCAGCCTGCGGCGGAGCAGACCGAGGACTTCAGCATGCACTTTCGGTTCCATATGTTTCCTTTCCAGCCAACCCGTTCGGAAGGCTGAATGAAATTTCCCTCATCAAGGAGATTGCCTTATTTGCTTCCATGAAACCGGAGATGAATGAGGGTTCCCCCTATCCAGGATTTGAGTGATCGACCAGATGCATTTCTATGTATCGCAAAAATACATCCACCAGCGCGGGATCGAAATGGGTGCCGCTGTTCTCGCGGATATACTCCAGCGCCTTTTCAGCAGGCCATGCAGAGCGGTATGGGCGGTCGCTGGTGAGCGCATCCCATACGTCGGCCAGCGCAAAGATTCGGGACGCCAGCGGGATGGTATCTCCCTTCAGTTTGCGCGGGTAGCCGCTGCCATCCCATTTCTCATGGTGACAGTAGGGAATCTCAATGGCCTTTCGCAGGTAGCCGATTGGTGTCAGCCAGTCATAGGCGAACTGGGGATGCATGCGCATGATCTTCCATTCCTCATCGGTCAGCGGGCCTGGCTTGAGCAGGATGGGATCGGGCACACCCAGCTTGCCAACATCGTGCAGCAGGCCGCCGCGCCGCAGCTGTATGAGGCTTTCCTCCTCCAGCCCGATGATCCGTGCCAGGTCGACCGCCATTTCTGTCACACGCCGGGTATGACCTTCTGTCTCATGGTCCCGCAGGTCGAGAGCGTGCGACCAGCCTTCTATGGTGGCATCGTAGGCATGCTCCAGCTCGAAGTTGCTTTTTTGAAGGCTTTCGAAGAGCGTGGCATTGTCGATGGCAATGGCAGCCTGCCCGGACAGCGTTTCCAGATAATCGACCCATTCCGGATAAGGCAGGAGGGGAACCCGGTGATAGAGCTCGAGTACACCCTGGACCTTTCCCTTGGTGACCAGAGGAACTCCGTAGTAGCTGACGAAATCATCTCCCTGCGAAGACGTGGAGAGGGACTTATGATTGCCCTCCTTGAGATCCATGATCTGGATCGTCCGCTGTTCCATCGCCACGCGCCCCGCCAGGCTGTCGGTGATGCCGACCTGATTGCCTGGGATGGCCTGGGTGCGGAAACCGCGCGCTGCCCGGACCTCCAGCGTCTGCCCGGTGGAATTGAGGAGCAGAATATCTGCCGCATCGACCTGCAATTGGGAGATCACCTGTGAAAGGACGATATCCAGCGTAAAGCGCATGTCAAAGCTTGAGGTGATGGCCTGATCGATCATTCTCAAGGCCGTCAGGCGGGCGATCTGCTGGCGGATCTGCAGCTCATACAGCTTACGCTCGGAGATATCCTGAGCGGTTCCCACAAATTGCCTGGGATGTCCTGCATCATCCAGGGAGATCGCTCCTCTGCATTGGATGTAACGAAGCTCGCCGTTCTCATGCAGGATTCGAAAAACGAGCTCCCTGACCTGCGTACCGCTCCTAAGCTGGTTGACCCATGTATCCGCCACCGGCCGGTCTTCCGAGTAGATCAAGCCAAGCATGGATTGGATATTGTGGTCAAACCCGCGGGGAGAGACACCGAGCAGACGGTACATTTCATCCGAAAACTGCAGCACGCCGCTTGGGATATCATAGCTCCAGCTTCCGATATGACCGATGCGCTGGGCTTCGGAGAGCAGACGCTCCTTTTCACGCAGTGCAAGCTCGGCCTGCCTGCGCTCCCTCCGTACCCTGGCCTCCCCCAACTCACGCTCGATGGCCGGCCCGAGGCGCGCATATTTTCCCTTGATGAGAAAATCATGCGCGCCTGCCTTCAAGGCATTGATCGCGCTCTCTTCGCCGATCGTGCCGCTGATGATGATAAAGGGCAGATCCAGGTCGCTGGATTTAACAACCTCCAGCGCCTGGGGTGCATTTAAGTGCGGCAGGGAATAATCGCAAAGGATCAGATCCCACTCCTGGTTGGCCAGGGCGGAACGCAGCGCATCGGCGGTCTCCACCCGCTGGGACTGCACAGAGTATCCCAGGCGGCGGACCTCACGCAGAACGAGCTGCCCATCATCATCTGAGTCCTCGATCAGGAGGATGCGAAGGAACCGGTCTTCAGTCATTTTAGGAATGGGGAGGGGCCTCGTTCAGCACCAGCCAGTACAAGCCAAGCTGGCCGATGGCTTCCACAAACTGGTTGAAATCCACCGGTTTGCGGACATAGGAATTGACGCCCAGCGAGTAGGCCTTGATCATATCCTGTTCCTCCTTGGAGGAGGTGAGCACCACCACCGGCAGCATTTGCGTGCGCGGGTCGGATCGGAGCCGCCGCAGGACCTCCAGCCCATCCACCTTGGGCAGCTTGAGGTCGAGCAGGATCACCTGCGGCTTTTCATTTGGGTCGCGGTTGGCATGCACACCGGTCCCAAACAGAAAATCGAGCGCCTCGGCGCCATCCCGGACGACATTGATCTGGTTGGCGATCTTGTTCTTGTTCAAAGCGCGCAGGGTCAGGGCCTCGTCGTCGGCGTTATCTTCCACAAGCAGAATCATTTTATGAGTCATCTCCGTTCTCCCGTATATAGCATTTCGATCTAAAGTGTGAAGTAAAAGGCCGCCCCACCGTTTACGACGCCCTCCGCCCAAATTCGCCCGCCGTGCCGGTTGATGATGCGCTGGACGATCGCCAGCCCAATGCCAATGCCGGGGAACTCTGAATTGGTATGCAGCCTCTGAAAGGCTCCGAACAGTTTGTTCACATATGCCATGTCAAAGCCCGCACCGTTATCCCGCACGTAATAGACCTGTCCATGTTCAGGATCTTCGGTCATCCCGAATTCGATCTGTGCCAGCTCCTGTTTGGAGGTGAACTTCCAGGCGTTGTTCAAAAGATTCTCAAGCGCGACCTTGATCAAGCGGGGATCGCACTGGCCGGTGACGTTCGGTTGAATGGAAATATTGACGATCCGGCCGGGGGACTCGCGCTGCAGCTCCTGCAGGATCTGCTGGACCATCTTGCTTAAGTTGGTCGGCTCTGGGTTGAGGGGAGCCCGGGAGAGGCGCGAGAGGTTGAGCAGGTCATCGATCAACTGGGCCATGCGCTGGGCAGCGGTGCGGATGCGCATCAGGTAGCTTTGCCCCTCGTCGGGGATCTGCTCTCCAAAATCCTCCAGCAGGGCCAGGCTGAATCCGTCGATGGTGCGGAGCGGGGCTCGGAGATCGTGAGAGACCGAGTAGCTGAAGGCCTCCAGCTCGCGGTTGGCAGCTTCAAGCTGCCCGGCGCGCTGCTCCAGATCCGTGTTCAATTGGCGGATCTGTTCGTCGATCTGTTTACGCTCGGTCACATCCCGGATCGAAGCGGAGACCAGGGTTCCCTGCATGGTGTGGAGCGGGCTCAGGCTGATCTCCACGGCGAACTCCGCTCCATCCTTGCGCCGGCCGAACAATTCAAGACCGATACCCATGGGCCGGATGCGCGGCCCCTGGAAGAACCTCTCCCGGTGAAGGGAATGCTTGGCATGGTAGCGTTGCGGCACCAGGGTTTCCACCGGCTGGCCAATGATCTCGTCACGCTCGTAACCGAACATCCTCTCCAACTGGGAATTGGCGAATGTAATCCTGCCCTGTCCATCCACCACCACGATCGCGTCCGGGGCACTCTCGAGCAGGCCGCGGAAGATGACATCCATCCGCTCGCGCTCAAGGGCATTCTGGATGGTCTTATCCTGTTGCTGGATAAGCTGCTGCTTCGCCTCCAGGTAGCTGGTGCCGATGGTGCTCATCATGATCTCGATCAAAACATCGGCCCCGTCCATGGCGGTCAGCAGGCGCTCGGGCGTCTCTCCGTACTCGATCAGTAGATACGGCCTCACCAGCTTACGGAAGGCACTCACGATCTCGATCCAGGTGCCAAAACTGATCCCGGTATGGGCATACAATTGTCCCTGCTGCCAGAGAGCGGAGATGAAAGGCTCCCAGTCGTTCTGATATATGGCCTGCCGCTGGCGTTCCACATTTTCCTGTTGTTCCGGGGAGGTCCGCAGATCCATGCCCTGCAGCTCGTGCATAAACTGGGGAATGGAGGTGACCATCTTCCACAATTCCGCATCGACCTCCTCGCGATGCTTTTCGTACACACTCCAGTAATCCTGCAGCCCCGTGCTTTCCCGGGCGGTCAGGTTTGGAAGGGTAATCGTTGGGGAAGAAAGGGGATTCATACTCTTAACCCATTCTGACCCATTCCACGAATGGAAGGGTAGTAAACGGATGGATTTTCGGTGACTGGTGCGGATGGAATGTTCACTGAGATCGCCTGCAAAAAATTAATAATAATGTCGCTTCCTGCATCATATGTTGTCTCATTCCTTACCTGGTTCATTGATCCCCCTTCCCTCATATATGGAACGAATAAACAATACCCGAGTTACCCCGGTTCCTTAAATATACGATGATTGTTTCGAAAAATCAACACTTTGTAACTTTATTCCCCATGATATGCCTTTGAGAAATTTGGGGAGGCTCACCGGTTCCTCGCAAGCCCTGATTCTATGCTGTTCTCGAAGGATAACCATACTTTCTCATCCACGTTTTAAGAATCATGGATTTCATTTCTTTGGCGGAGGTATACTTATCCCATGGATTTTCACATTGGCTGTCCGGTCTGGTCGTTCAAGGGATGGGTGGGCAATTTCTACCCGGAAGGCACAAAACCGAAGGAATTCCTGCGGGAGTATTCGCGCCGGCTGACCACCATCGAAGGGAATACCACTTTTTATGCGGTCCCTTCGCAGGAGACGGTCGAAAACTGGGTGGCTGAAACACCCGAGACCTTCCGCTTTTGCCCCAAAATCCCCAAGGTCATCAGCCATGAGGGCAACCTGGTGGATAACATCCCGCTTGCCGAGCAGTTCGTGGATGTCATGCGCGGGCTGGGCGTCCGCCTGGGACCGATGTTCCTGCAGCTCCCGCCGCGCTTCCCACCCCAGTTGATGAATGAGCTGCAGACCTTTCTCTCGGTCTGGCCGCAGGATGTCCGCCTGGCGGTCGAGGTCCGCAACCTGGACTGGTTCGATTCGCCGCATACCGAGGAGCTCAACCGGCTCCTCTCTGACTTCAACATGGCGCGCGTGACGATCGACACACGCCCGATCCGCGACCTGGCCGGGGACGAGATCCTGGACGGCACCACTTACGGCAGCCTGGTCGGCACCCGCGAGCGCAAACCCGACGTCCCCGTGATCCCGACCCGTACCGCGGACTTTGTCTTCATCCGTTACATCGGCCATCCCGATCTGCATTTCAACGATCCATTCTTGGACGAGTGGGGAAAGTACCTGGTCTCTGAGCTCAAGGGCGGCGCGGAGGATGCCTACGTGTTCTGCCACTCTCCTGAGAACATTACCGCGCCTCTCATTGCCCGCGAACTCTATCGACGCGTAGCCGAACAGGTGGATATCCCGGAGTTGCCCTGGAATGAGGTCGATAAGGACCAGTACGAACAGGGACGATTGTTTTAACCCTCCTCCCCAATCCATCATTATTGCGAGGAGCGTAAGTCGCTTCGATCAGTAATGCTTCTCGATTCCCCCAAACCCAAACTGTTTGTTCTGCTCCGTCATCCGGATGAAGTACGCCAGCCTCTTCCTGAACTCGGCCGGACGGTTTCGCGCGCC
>JBLNAU010000102.1:0-6451 GCA_050259515.1 Syntrophothermus sp. | reverse complement strand
TAGCAAAATGGAGGATTCGATCATGTTTGACTCTGCCAGTCATCTTCCCGTCGATCAGCAGCTTGAAATGGATAAATTGACCCGCAGCGAATTTGTCACTGCCCTGGCGCATCTCTACCGGGGTGAACTAGCAGAGGCCACAGCCTGGCGCGGCCGGATCGATACCACATCCAACTGGGCAATCGTCATGAGCGCGACCACGCTTAGCTTTGTCTTTGCAGACAGGGCCATCGAGCGGCATGTATTGATCCCGATCATCACCCTCTTTATTACTTTTCTCCTGAACATGGAGGCGCGGCGCTATCGTTTTTTCGATATCTGGCGCTCCCGGGCCCGGATGCTCGAGATCAATTTTTATGGACCGCTGCTGGCTGGAACAAAGCCTGCCACGCCAGATTGGGCAAACCGGTTAAGCCAGGATATGGAATGGCCGCGTTTTCACATGTCCTGGTGGGAGGCAATGGGACGGCGGCTACGGCGGAATTACACCGGCATTTATTGTGTTCTTTTCGGAAGCTGGCTGGTGGTACTGACCACCCATCCCACCCCAACCGCATCCATGGCCGAGATCATCTTGCGCGCGGCAATTGGACCGATTCCGGGTGCTGTTGTTTTTAGCTGCATGATGCTTTTTTATGCCGTCCTGGCAGGTCTGGGAATCTACAGCCGCTGGGACAGCCATCGCGTCAAACATTTACCAGCCGGGCATCCCGAGCGTATGGCCTTCCATCATCGTGAGGATCATGGATGAATCCGGTCAAACCAAAGGGTACACAAATCAAAAGCCTCAGAATTTTCTGAGGCTTTTGATTTCATTGATTCCTGGTTACAGATCCTTATCATAGCCTTCCGGCAGCCAGCAGCAGAGGACCAGCTCCCTTGCTGCTTTGACCTCGTCCATTCTGCCGAACTGCGTAGTGCTGGGCGCGTTGTGGAGCAGCTCGGGCTGGGTTTTCGATTCCTCGGCGATCTTGATCAGCGCGTCGGCGAAGGCATCCAGCGTGTCCTTGTTCTCCGTCTCGGTCGGCTCGATCATCAACGCCTCGTGGACGATGAGCGGGAAGTAGTTTGTGGGCGGGTGGAATTTGTAATCCATCAGGCGCTTGGCGATATCCAGGGCGCGGACATCACTGCCCTCGAAGCGTCCTTCGGCAACAAATTCATGCATGCAAATGCGGTCGAATGGGATGCGATATGTGTCCCGCAAACGAGCCTGCAGATAATTTGCATTCAACACTGCATACTGCGCAATATCCTTGAGCCCATCTGGTCCATGCATGGCGATGTAGGTAAAGGCGCGGACAAAGCCGCCGCCGAAGTGGCCGTGGAAGGCTTTCATACGGCCGATGGATTTCTCGGGCTTGACGAAGCCATACAGGGGAGGAGTCTCATCCTCTGACTCCTCCACGATGCCGACCAGCGGCTCGGGAAGAAAGTCCACGAGATGGGCAGCCACGCCAACGGGACCGGAACCCGGTCCGCCGCCGCCATGCGGGACGGAGAATGTCTTATGCAGGTTGAAGTGCATGACGTCAAATCCCACGTCTCCCGGGCGGACAATGCCGAGCAGCGCGTTCAGGTTGGCGCCGTCGCCGTACATCAGGCCCCCACAGCCGTGGACCAGTTCGATGATCCTTTCGATATGCTCATCAAAAAGACCCAGTGTGTTCGGGTTGGTGAGCATCATGCCGACAACGGTGTCGTCACAGGCGGCTTCGAGGGCCTTCAAATCCACGTTGCCGCGCTCATCGGATGGGATGGTGACAACGCTCATGCCCATCATGCCGACCGAGGCGGGGTTGGTCCCGTGGGCGGCATCCGGGATGAGCATCCTGGTGCGCCTGGTGTCGCCGCGCGATTTATGGTAGGCACGCATCATCAGCACGCCGGTGAACTCGCCGTGCGCGCCGGCCGCGGGCTGCAGCGTTACGCCGGCAAATCCGCTGATCTCCTTCAGCCATTCCTGAAGCTGGTACATCAATGCCAGGTTGCCCTGGACGGTCTCGATCGGCTGCAGGGGATGGGTATACAGGAAGCCCGGCAGGCGGGCAGTATCCTCGTTGATCTTGGGGTTGTACTTCATCGTGCACGAGCCGAGTGGATAGTACCCACTATCCACACTGTAGTTGAAACTACTGAGGTGCATGTAGTGGCGGACAACGTCCACTTCGGCAAGCTCGGGCAGAGGCAGATCCTGCCGTAGAAGCTCCTCGGGAGGCAGAGCGGTCTCGGGGACGTCCGAGGCGGGCATCGCCACGCCGGTGCGTCCGGGGGAGGACAGGTCGAAAATGGTCGGCTCTACAACCTTGGCCGCGGCAACTTTTTCAGCATTGAGCGTAGACGAAGTGTCAATCATGGCTCACCTCCGATAAAACTTCCACCAGCATGTCGATATCTTCCTTGCTGTTCATCTCGGTCACTGCGATCAGCATGTGATCCTTGAGGGCCGGGTAATCCTGTCCGAGGTCGTAGCCGCCGATGATGCCGTGTTCAAGCAGGTGGTCATTCACCTCCTCGACCGGGCGGTTCACGCAGAGTGCGAATTCATGGAAGAACGGCTCAGTAAAGCACAGCCCCATACCCGGGATCTTGCTCAGTTCTGCCGCGGCGTAATGGGCCTTCTGGTAGCACAGGTCGGCGACCTGGCGCAGTCCCTTCTTTCCCAATACGGAAAGATAGACCGCCGTGCCGAGCGCGATCAAACCCTGGTTGGTACAAATGTTGGACGTGGCGCGCTCGCGCTTGATGTGCTGCTCTCGGGCGGTCAGGGTCAGGACATAGGAGCGCTGGCCCTTGTTGTCAACTGTTTCACCCACCAGGCGCCCCGCCATCTTGTGGACAAAATTCTTGCGGGTTGTGAAGAAACCGACACTGGGTCCGCCGTACCACATTGGGATTCCGAGCGGCTGACCATCGCCGACGACGATGTCCGCGCCCATCGAGCCGGGAGTCTTGAACATCGCCAGTGCGGTGGGATTGGCAACCACACAGACCAGCGCGCCTTGCGCATGCGCGGCCTCGATCAGTTTGGTGTAATCGTAAACACGCCCGAAGAAATCGGGATACTGGACGATCAACAGCGAGGTATTGTCGTCAACCAGACCAGCCAGATCATTGGGGTTCGAATCGAGATCGGCATTCGGATCATCGCCGGCCAATTCCAGTGCCATGCCCTGCACGTAGGTGCGGATCACGGCCCGGTACTGGGGATGGACGGTGGGGGAGATGACTACCTTTTTGCGCTTGCCGCGAAACTGCGCATACGCCAGGTTGACTGCCTCGGCCGTGGCAGTCGCTCCATCATAGTGGGATGCGTTGGAAACATCCATGCCGGTCAAGGCGGCCATCAAAGACTGGTATTCGAAGATGGCCTGCAGGGTGCCCTGGGAGATCTCAGGCTGGTAGGGAGTGTACGCCGTGTAGAACTCGCCACGGCGCAGAATGTGGTCCACGACGGAGGGGATGTAATGATTGTACATGCCGGCGCCCAGGAAGGAAACCAGGTCTTCGCGCACGTTTTCATTCGCCTGTGCAAGACCTGAAAGCTCATCCATCGCTTCCATTTCGGACAGCGCGGGAGGCAGGTTCAATTTGGGGAAGCGGTGCCTGGCAGGGACGACGTCGAACAGATCATCGAGCGATCGAACGCCGACCGTTTCCAGCATCGCATCCCGTTCTTTGGGGGAGATGGGAATGTAGGTCATATATGCTCCTTTAAAGCAGTGACCAGTTTTCAGTAGCCAGTAAACAGACTGATCACCAACTACCGTTCACTGATGGCTGGCTAATGTGCTCTTTCCTCACAATACTTTTCATAAGCCGCAGCGTCCATCACATCATTGGTGGAACCGCCGTCGAGCTGGATCATCCAGGCTTCGCCATAGGGATCGCTGTTGATCGATTCGGGCTTGTCAGAAAGGCCCTTGTTGACAGCAGAAACCGTCCCCGATGCAGGCGAGTAGATCTCAGCCGAGGCCTTCACGGATTCAACCGAAGCGATCGGCTTGCCCACTTCCACGGTGTCTCCTTCGTCGACCAGGATCTCCACGAAGACGATATCCGAGAGCTGTGACTGTGCATAATCGGAGAGACCTGCCTTGCCAGACTGCGGATCGAACCATTCATCAGATTTTGTGTATTTCAAGTTTGCGGGAGCGTTCATTGTTGTTTTCTCCTTTGGAATTGTTTTGGAGTCCAGCAGCTCGCCTGCCAACATGCAAACAGCAAGCCGGTTGACTCCATCGGATATGGGCGAATCAAAAAGGCGCACGAAGTACATTGTGCGCCTCTGTAATGTAACCTGAGAGATTCGTTTAGCCGGCCAGTCCCCTAGTTATTTCGTCATGTAGTTCCCAGCTACGCAACTACTAAACTATGAAACCATCAAGCTAAATTTACACCGTCGGTGTCTCTAGCGGAATAGATCGCCGCAGAGGACTTTCCAGAGTTGGATCGGGGCAGGGTCCTTTTGCCTGAGAGTTTCATCTGGTTTCGCCTTGCCAGATTTGCACCTTCGGCGCCCAAAGGTGGTAGCGAGCCTGGTCGCTGCCGCCGGGACTCTTCCCTGTTGCCCGTTTAATTGTTCATCCATTTTATGAGTGAGAGGGAGCGGCGTCAAGAGGAAAATCATCCTCATTATGGGAAATCGCGCAGAGAGGCCTAGAAAAATTGATAGACGAAGCGGGACAGGTCCTGAGCGGACGTCGTGAACAGCCATAATAAAGCGATCCCGACTGCCACTCCCCAGGCCTGCTGTGCGGCGGTCCATCTCCTCGGGAAGGATAGATCCCCGTGGCGCTGTTCCTGCCAGTCCAGCCAGAGCGAAAGGATGATGAGCAGGAGGTCTGGCACGATCAACAGGTTGAAAGCTGCCGAATAAGGAGGGAGGATGGCCGACATATAGCGTAACGCGGCGCGCACGCTTGGGGTGCTGAAGGGTATCCAGGCCAGCGTGACCATTGTAAAAACAAATATGCTGTAAAGCTTCGCCTTCCACCCGTCCTTCGGAAGCAAGTGAAACTGCTGCAGGAACTGCTCGAATACCAGGTACGAACCATGCAGGAATCCCCAGAAAAGAAAGGCAAGGGATGCGCCATGCCAGAGTCCGCTTGCAAGCATGGTGACCATCGTCGGAAGGATCATTGCCGTCCATTTGGAGGCATGCGCCTGAATCAAGGACCGCCGGAGTGGATAAAAAATGTAATCCCGCAGCCATTCAGACAGGCTAATGTGCCAGCGCGCCCAGAAATCGCTAAAAGTACGGGCAAAGAAGGGCTGCCGGAAATTGGGAGAAAGCTGGATCCCCAAAAAGCAGCTTACACCTCTTACCATGGAGGTATAGCCTGCAAAATCGTTATAGAGGACGAAAGCAAAAACAAGCAGCCAGACCGCTCGCTCCAGGCTGGTGTAGTTCTCTGGCCTGGTAAAAATGTCCCCCGGGCGCAGACCTGCCAGGCGGTCTGCAATGACCACCTTTCTCAACAGGCCCAGCAGGATCAGGTACAGGCCCTGCTCGATTGCAGCCCGGTCCACCACCCGGTCCCGTTTTAATTGCGGTAGAAAGCTTCTGGCACGCTCGATCGGACCGGCAAGCAGCTTGGGGAAATAAGCCAGGTAGAGCGCAAAACTGAAAAAATCGTATTCGGCCGGGATTTGTCCCCGGTAGACGTCGGTGAGGTAGGAGATAAGCTGAAGTGTATAAAATGAGAACCCAATGGGCAGCAGGATGCCAGTGATTGCTCCAGAGACAATATGTTCCAGGATCCCCGGCGCATAGGGACCTGCCAGGACTTTTAAAAAGATCAGGGAACCTGCATTGAGCGCCAGACCCACGAAAAATAATCTTCGCGATCTTCTCTTTTCGATCTGCTTTGCCAGGAAAAAATTCAAAAGGGTAAAGGCCAGCAGAATAATGACATATCCCGGATTCCAGGTGGCACAGAAAATGTAGGAAACAGCCAGCAGCCATATGACTTGGGCGCGCGGGGTGAGCACATAATAGACAGCGGCTGTTACCACCACCAGAAGCAGGAATTCCGGAGAAACGATCTCGATGGGCTTCATTTAAAAAATTCCGGTGGGTACTCCCGGGCGAGCTGCTCTCCCATCCATGCGCTGAATACCGGCACACCCTTCTGGTTGAAGTGCTGGAAATCATACCAGCCCGCCGGGTCCATATTCCTGGAAAAGGTCCCCGTCTGCCAGAACGGGATCTCCTGCTCATCCAGTGTGGTCTGCATGTAGTCTATATAGGGCTGGAAGTAATTGTCACGATGGGCGTCAAATAGATTGGGCCGGATGGGAGCATCGATCATGAGCAGGGAAACACCCTTTTGTTTCAGCTTCAAAAGCCTTTCGAAGCCCCCTTGCGCAGCCTCCGTCCGCTGGAAGATCAGACCGAGGGCAGGGAGATCCCGCTTCTCGCCCTGATCATAAAGAGGTGCGAAACCCT
>JBLNAU010000101.1:0-2795 GCA_050259515.1 Syntrophothermus sp. | reverse complement strand
CCTGGAGGGATATTCCTCCGGGAATTCGGGAGAAGTCATCGATGCTGAGACGCGCGATATGTAACGACTGATCGATGCGTCGTACTCTCGTTTTACTGGTATTGATCCTTTCCATGGGGGCGTGCAGCAACGGACAAACGAAAACGCCTCCCTCCTCGCCGGTGCCTGCTTCTGCGACACCGGCGGATCCTTCTCCGACGGCGAGCCCTGGAACTGCTGTTCAAACGGGGATCCCTTCAGATATTCCTTCCAACGAAACACCCACCTCGACCACAACCTTCCCGGACCCCAATGCCTATCAGTGGCAGCAAGTGATCACGGGCCTGGAGCGTCCTGTAGACCTGCAGGCTGATGGATCAGGCCGCCTCTTCGTGATTGAAAAATCCGGCCGGATTCGCATCCTCCAGGATGGACAGTTGTTGCCTGATCCGTTTCTCGATATTGTCGACCGGGTTGGAAGCAGGGGAAATGAGCAGGGCCTGCTGGGTCTGGCTTTTCATCCACAATATGCCGAGAATGGCCGCTTCTTTGTCAACTACACCAACAAGGATGGTAACACGGTCATCGCCCGCTTCCAGGTATCAGGCGATGCCAATCGTGCGGACCCGGCCAGTGAAGTAAAGCTGCTGGGCGTGGATCAACCCTTTCCGAATCACAACGGCGGTGTCCTAACATTCGGTCCGGATGGGTATCTGTATGCCGGCCTCGGGGATGGAGGCTCGGCGGGTGACCCCATGGGCAACGCTCAGAAGACAGACCGGCTCCTGGGGAAAATCCTTCGCCTCGACGTCAATTCGGGCGATACCTATTCACTCCCGCCTGATAATCCCTTTGGGAATGAAGTCTGGGCGTACGGATTGCGCAATCCCTGGCGGATGTCTTTTGACCGGGCAACTGGCGATCTGTATATCGGGGATGTGGGACAGGACCAGTGGGAAGAGATCGACTTTCTCCCAGCCGGTTCTCCGGGCGGGACCAATTTCGGTTGGAACCTCCGTGAAGGCGCGCATGATTATGCCGGCAGCGCCTCTCCAGATTTAACCGAGCCGGTAGCAGAATACAGCCACCCGGAAGGCGGCTGTTCGGTCACAGGTGGATATGTCTATCGCGGCTCCCTGCCGGAATGGAATGGCATCTATCTCTATGGAGATTATTGTACGGGCCTGATCTGGGGCTTGATCCATACAGGCGATACGTGGCAAAAGCAGCAGCTGTTCGATGTGGATTACACCATTACTTCTTTTGGCCAGGATGAAAAAGGCGAGATGTACCTGGTGAGCGACAGTGGCGGTATATACCGATTGTCACAAAAATAAATCCGGCAAGTATTATCCATAATAGGCGGTTTGTCATTCAGATTTATGACGCCTGTCACTGGCAGGCGTTTTTTATTTATCATACAATGACGATGTAATCTGGAGGTGTCGGATGGCAGAAAAAAAGTGGTATGTGAGCAAGGTCCGTTATTGTGAGCATGTCGGGCACGAGATCGCTCTTGAGACCCAGGTGGTGCTTCCTTCCGAATATTTGCCGGAACAACCACCCCGCATCGTGGCCCACCGCTGTTCCAGTGCCATGGAATGCAACGCAGTCAACAAACCTGCCTGTGCATGGTGCGGCACGAACCCCGATTACCGTCCCTTATAAACTGAGTGGGCAACACAAAAAAGCCTGCTTTGTTGAAAACTCTCTCCTCCCTCTGAGTTGGTCTTGGCTGCCCCGCGAGCGATCGCGGGGTAAGCCGTTAAAGGCTTGACACGGTTCTGGTTTTGCAGATAATAAAGCATACCAGGCGACCCCATAGAAAGCAGTGACAGAGGAACGTAAATTGGCGAAGGTTGTCAGAGAAGCGCGTGGCACTGGCTGAGACCCGCGCTCAACCGAAACCAGTTGAAGTTCCCTCTCGAGCTGTGAGGGTGAAGAGCGTGATAGTATTCACGCTTGGTAGTCCAAACCGCAGTCCCAGCGTTACAGGGGAGGCCGATGTTGGTCGGCACAAAGTGTCCCGCGAGCCTTGAACGGTACGCGCGGGAAATTTGGGTGGTACCACGGGAATCTTCCTCCCGTCCCATTGTGGACGGGAGGTTTTTGTTTGTGAAAAGGATCATGGATATTTGTTATTCGAATATCGTCTATCGAATACCGAACAACGGAGGTATGAATGCTGGATCAATTGAATGAGATCGAAAGGACTGCATTGGAATCGCTGGAGTCGATCCACGACCAGGCCGCGCTGGAAGCCTGGCGGGTGGCTAACGTGGGACGCAGCTCGCCGCTGATGCAGGTCTTTGCAGGGCTGGGAAAACTTTCCAGGGAGGAGCGTCCCGCTGTCGGCGCGGCGGCGAACCGGGTCAAGGTCACGCTTGAGGCTGCTCTGGCAGAACGCGCCGAGGCGATCAAGAATGCGGCCCTGGCGAAGTCCCTCGAGGAGGAACAACTGGATGTAACTCTCCCCGGTCGCAACGTTCACATGGGACGGCTGCATCCGTCCACGCAGCAGCTGCGCCGTGTGCTGGCTATCCTGGCGGACATGGGCTTCCAGGTTTACACCTCGCGCGAGGTGGAGGTGGATGAAGTTAACTTCCAACTGTTGAACTTCCCTCCCAACCATCCGGCGCGGGATATGCAGGATACCTTCTTCGTGAATGCCGGGGAGCGCGGCGATAACCCGATCGTACTGCGGACCCACACCTCTCCGGGCCAGATCCATGCGATGCGCGAGTTCGCCGCGATGAACCCCGATAATCCGCCCCCGATCCGCATTGCCCTGCCCGGCATGTGCTTCCGCTATGAGC
>JBLNAU010000100.1:0-5276 GCA_050259515.1 Syntrophothermus sp. | reverse complement strand
GCTCATAATTGCCGCCCAGAGCTTTGACCAGGTCAAAGGCCCGCCTCACCTCCGTGCGGATCTGCTGGTGCACCACTTCATCGGTGAACCGCAACGTGCCCATCAGCTCGACCTTCTCGGGAATGACATTCTCTGTAAAGCCGCCGTGGATCGCTCCAATGCTGATGACTGCCGGCTCAAACGGATTGATGCGGCGGGAGACGATCGAGTTCAAGGCGATGATAACATGCGACATCAAATGGAAGGGGTCGATGGTCGCATTGGGATGCGCGCCGTGTCCGCCTTTGCCTGAGATGGTCGCATGCCAGTTGTCGACGCCGCCCGAATTTGGCCCGGCGCTGATGCCGATCGTCCCCACGGGTTTTGCCGGGTCAACATGCTGTGCAATCACATAATCCACTCCCTCCATCGCGCCTTCGGCAGCCATGCGCTGGGCTCCGCTCAATCCCTCCTCATCGGTCGTCTCCTCACAGGGCTGGAAGAGAAAACGAACGCGCCCCGGCAGTTTTTCCTTTGATAACAATAACGCTGCGCCGAGGGCCATGGCCGTATGGCTGTCGTGCCCGCAGGCGTGCATGGCGCCGGGCGTCTGGGATGCGTACTCGACTTCGTTCTGTTCCAGGATGGGGAGGGCATCCATATCGGCGCGGATCGCTACAACCCGGCCGCCTTCCCCGATCTCCGCAACCACGCCTGTCTTTCCTACTCCGCGCTTCACGCGGTATCCCATTTTCTCCAGCTCATCTGCAACGATCCTGGAGGTGCGATGAAGCTCGAATCCGATCTCGGGGTGCATGTGAAAATCGCGCCGCCATTCGATCAGTTCCTCTGAGATTGCATGTGCCTGTTTGAGCATGAGTTCTCCTTTGAATGGTTACATGTAGGCAGGTAGATAAGTATGCAAGTAGACAAGGGGACAGGGGACCAGTTTACTTGTGTGCCTCTCGATCGGTCGCTCTGCCGCAGTGTTGATTCTATCCAATTCCTTTTGCTATTGGTGTTCCAATAGATGTATTACTTGCTCGCAAAGAAAACCTCTTCACTGCGTATAAGCATTGGTGGTATCAGGCCACCCAAGGAGTCTGCTTGAGTACAGGCTGGGTGGATAAGGAAACAAGCAGGCACGTCAACAGGTACACAGGTAGACCGGTGTTTACCTATGTACCTGTCTGCTTGTATACTCGCTTATCCTGCAACCGGCGATAAATCGTGTACCGGTAGTTGTTCCATGCCTGCCTGATGAGCGAGATCCAGCACGAAGGCGTGGAGCTGCCCCGCTTTGACGGGGTCCAGCTCAGGCGCCTTGTAGGAGGCGAGAATCTCCTGCACGCGAATCTTTGCCCGGCTGAAGGTGTCCATCGAGCCGGCCTCCTTCCAGCCGCGCATCGAGTCACGGTCGATCACTTTACCGGGCATGTGCTGTTCCTTTTGGAAAAGCTGAAGAGTAATACGCTGTTTGAGGAAGTCTCCGCCTTTGAAATTGATGCCTTCATAAAAACCGGTCGCAAGCGTTTCCGTATGGATCTTCATGCCCTGCAGCATGCGTTGTGCCATGGCGATCCCTTCCGCATCGATGACCAGCTTTTCCGGGCTCTGGCAGAGCAGTGAATCCAGCATGCCTGCGCCCGAGATCATGTTAATGCCGCTCAAGGCGCCGACCAGCGCGCCCATCCCGCTTTCCAGCCCAGCCTGCATATCCAACAGCTTCGACTCGGTCGCGCCGAGGTAGGCATGGGTGGGCAGGCCGAGGGATTTTCCAACCTGGGCATACGAGGAATCGATCATGGCTGTCTCGACCGAACCGAAAGGTGTGCCGCCTTTGCGCATGTCGAACGTGGACGGCGCGCCTCCCCAAACAATGGGGGACCCGGGATGAGCCAGCTGGTGAATGGTGATACCTGAGAGACATTCCGCAGCATGCTGTGTGACCGCACCCAGCAGTGTGACCGGAGCCGCTGCGCCCGCCAGGGGCATCGAGACGATCTCGGCCGGCACACCCGCACGCGCCAGCGCGATCAATTGACCGGCGCCAAAGTTCGACCAGATCAACGGAGGGGACGGGCAGACGTCGAAGATGGCCCGCGGCTTCTCACGGAGCTTGTCGTGGCTCCCGGCGAAAATGGCGAGCATGTCGATCATGTGATGCACAGTTTTGTTTGTAAATGCGCCGGTGACGATGGGCTTCTTCGAATACAGCATGACCAGATACAAACGATAGAGGTCATGGATGTCTCTGGGAACGTCATGGCACACGATCGCGGTTGACTGGGCATCATACTGCGGCAGGCTTTCAGCCACCTTGAGGACGCGGATCAGGTCCTCGGTTTCAGATGTCTTGTGTTCAAGGGTTTCCGGGATCAGGATCGACACGCCAGATGAGCCCGGGTCGAACTGGACGGCATCTCCCCCGTACTGCACTTTTGGATTGCCGTCGTAATCAAAGAGATGGAACTGCCGGGGAACGGTCTCGAGCGCTTTCTTTACGATCTGTTCCGGAATGCGGACGATCATCGTTCCTTCGTCCACCTGCGCACCGGCATCGGCCAGCAACTGCCGCGCTTCAGCATTCTGGACTTTGATTCCCGGCTTGAGCATCAGCTGATAGGCTTCCTCGATGATACGTGCGATCAACCCATCATCGAGCAGGGATAACTTGGGCTGCATAAAGCACCTCCTGGGTAACTGAGTGATTCGAGTCTTTGACTCGTTGGGTTTCGATGGATGAAGCTGCCCAAGCATTTTTATGGAGTCAGAAAGCCTGCTGTTTGGCGGGCAGGAGCAAGCTCCCGGACTCCAAAATAACTATACCGGTTGAAAATCTTCGAGGATGGGCAACTGTTCGAGTCCAGCCTTTTGACTGAGGTCGAGCATGAAGGCGTGGAGTTTGCTTTCCCTGGCGGAGTCCAGCGCCGGCCGTCGATAGGATGCGATCAGCTCATTCACGCGGACTTTGGCACGCCCGAAGGCATCCAGCGATCCGGCAGCCTTCCAGGCGCGGGTCGAGTCACGGTCGATGATGCTGCTGGGCAAATGTTGTTCTTCGCGGAAGAGCTGCATGGTGATCTTTTGCTTGAGGAAGTCGCCGCCTTTGAAATTGATCTTTTCATCATAAAAACCGGTGGCAAGCTTTTCAGTGTGCTGCTTGACGCCCATCACCAGGCGCTTTGCCATGGCAATCCCCTCGGCATCGATCACCAGCTTTTCGGCACTGTGACAGGCGAGGAAATCCAGCATGCCTGCGCCGGAGATCATATTGATCCCGCTCAGTGCGCCGATCATGGCTGTGATGCCGCTTTCCAGGCCGGCCTGTGCATCCACCAGTTTTGAATCGGTTGCACCAAGATAGGTGTGGGTGGGCATGTTGAGTGATTTCGCCACCTGGGCATAGGAACAATCGAGCATGGCCGTTTCGACCGCGCCCATGGGAGTCGCTCCTTTGCGCATGTCGAAGATCGCCGCCGCGCCGCCCCAAACGATCGGGGAGCCGGGCTGAGCAAGCTGATGGATGGTGATGCCAGCCAGGCATTCTGCGGTGTGCTGGGTGATGGTGCCCAGCATGGTGACCGGGGCAGCCGCGCCAGCCAGCGGGACAGATACAATCTCCGCCGGGATGCCAGACCGGGCAAGAGCGATCAGGTTCCCGGCCCCAAAATTACTCCAGATCAGCGGCGGTGCAGGGCACACGTCAAAGACCGCACGAGGTTTTTCACGGGCTGCTTCGGCATTGCCGGCGAACAGCACCAACATGTCGATCATTTCCTGGACCGTCTTGTTCGTGAATGCGCCGGTGACGATCGGCTTTTTGGAAAACAGTAAAACGAGATACAGGCGGTATGAATCCTGGATATCCTTTGGCACTTCATGGCAGATGACGGCCGTGGACTGCGCGTCATACTGCGGCAGCTGCTCGGCTACTTTGAGCAGACGGATCAAGTGCCTGGTTTCGGTCGTCTCATGCTCCAGGGTTTCCGGGTTGAGGATGGCAATGCCTGAAGAGCCCGGGTCGAAGTGGACCGTATCGCCTCCATAATGGACCGCGGGATTGCCGTCATAATCATACAAATAGAATTGCCGCGGAACACTCTCCAACGCCTTTTGGACAAGCGAAGCGGGAATACCGATCACCTGGTTTTCCGGGTAGAGTTTCGCGCCGGCGGCAGCCAGAAGATCCCGCGCTTCCGGGTTTTGCACCTTGATCCCGGGACACTGCAGAAGCTCATAGGCTTCCTCGAGGATCTGGGCGATCATTTCATCGTTGAGAAGGGTAAGTTTTGGCTGCATACGACACCTCTAATTATGGTTGTGTCTCTTTGGCGAAAAGAGTTTGGGGAACAAAATGGATTGACCACGAAGACACAGAGTCACGGAGGTAGTAAATATTTCTCTGTGTCTTCGTGGCTCGTCATTACTTTTCAACAGACTTGATGATCTTTGCCATTTCTTCACTGATCTTCGGGTCGAGCGGCTCGGGCTGGTGTTCCTTTAGGATCTTGCGGGCTTTGTTCGTCGCCCAATCACGCGCATCGTCCTTCTTTTCCTCCCAATCGCTGTAGGGCCGCCGGTCCATGAATTCGGGCATGAACAGCTCGCGCATATGTTTGCGGGTGTGCTTCTGCGCCAGGTAATGACCGCCGGGGCCGACGTTGGCAATGGTATCGAGCGCCAATGTCTCATCGTCGACGACAATGCCCTGCATCATCTTGTGAACGATCGAAAAGATCTCGCAGTCCATCATCATCTCGGCATAGGACCAGATCCGGCTCCCATGCAGGAATCCGCACCCCAGCAGCATATCGGACATGACCACGCTTGCCATGAAGCTGGAGAGGGCGCCGTCGAGACCGGCCTGCCAGTTCGGTTCCTTGGCGCCAGTGGCAAAGGCGCCCATGGAGAGCGGGATGTTGTAAAAGTCCGAGAGCACGTTGGTGGCCGCGCCGAAGAGATAATCTTCCGGACCGCCGCCGGTGTAGCACCCCAAGCGCAGATCGGATGCCGTCTGTGCCGCTGCGTAGAAGACGGGTGCTCCAGGATAGGCAAGCTGCAGCAAGGCTGTCGCAGCAATGACCTCTGCATTTCCGACCGCCAGGTTCCCGGCCAGCGTGACGGGCCCTGTGGTCAGGCAGGATGCCATGGTCATAAAGCCTGTCGGGATCCCGTGCTCGGCTGCGATCAGAGCCGCATCCAGGCTGCCGCCATCGTGCCCGAGCGGGGGAGCGGTGCATTGCATCAGCGAAAGGACCGGGCGCTCCTTGAGCTTGTCCCTGCCGCCGACGATC
>JBLNAU010000099.1:0-3721 GCA_050259515.1 Syntrophothermus sp. | reverse complement strand
GCCACCCACATCGCGCTGGTCCACAAGGGACAGCTGCTGCGCGAGTCCGCGCCGGAGGATCTGCTGCAAGAGCTGGAAGGCAAGGTCTGGGAATGGACCGTCTCGAGCGACGACCTGCCGGCCATCAAGCTGAAGCACATCGTCAGTGGGACGATCCGCCGCAGCGACGGCGTGCAGGTCCGGGTGGTGAGCGGCTCACAACCGGAGGCGCAGGCACACAGCGTGAACCCGTCCCTCGAGGACGCCTATCTATACTTCATCGGTGGCAAACAATGAGATCCGCCCGCGTCATCTATCACCTGGCGCGCGCCGACTTTCTCGAGCGGGTGCGCCGTTATAGCTTCCTGGTCATGCTGGGCCTGGTCGTCCTGCTCGGCTACCAGACCGCCATCGGCAACGTCCGGCTGCAGCTCGGCCAGTATCGCGGCGAGTTCAACTCGGCCTGGATCGCCGGGATGATCTCGATCATTATCACATTCTTCCTGGGCTGGTTCGGCTTTTATCTGGTCAAAGGCTCAGTGGCCCGTGACCGCGAAACGGGTGTCGGGCAGATCATGGCCACCACGCCGATGTCGCGTCCCGCTTACATGCTCGGCAAATGGATCAGCAACTTCGCGGTGCTGATGGCAATGGTGGTCATTCTTATGATCGCCGGTCTGGTCATCCAGCTCCTGAGCGGCGAAAGCACGCGGATCGATCTGGCTGTGTACCTGGCTCCATTCGTGTACATCGTCATGCCGCTCATGGCACTGGTCGCTGCAGTGGCGGTGCTGTTCGAAGTCATTCCCTTTTTATCAGGTGGGTTCGGCAATATCGTTTATTTCTTCGGGTTTGTCATGATCATTCCGTTCACCATGGAAATGATCACGTCGACGCCTGCCCTGGAGCCGCTTGGCATGGCACTCCTCAAGGCAGATATGGCACAGGAGGTCCTGCAGGTCTATCCTGATTATGATGGCAGCTTCATGCTTGGCGGTCTCGATACCCCCATCGAAGGAACATTTACCTGGACCGGCATCGATTGGACTGCCCCCGTGATCGCAACCCGGTTTGGGTATATTGGCCTTGCCCTCCTTGTAACACTGGCAGGCTCGCTCTTCTTCGACCGGTTCGATCCCTCGCGTAAACGACCCAGGCGGATGAAAGGCAGAGCTTCGATCGAAATGCCAGAGGTGATCGCCGTCACTGAGCCTTTGCCGATTGTTCACTTGACTCCGATAAATGGCTCCCCCAATCGCTTTGTCTTTCTCAATGTCCTACTCGCCGAACTGAAGCTGGCGATTAAAGGTCAGTATTGGTGGTGGTATGTGGGCGCTGCGGCACTCATCATAGCCGGTATGTCGAGCTCTGTTGAAATCACCCGCCAGTACATCCTGCCCCTGGCCTGGATCTGGCCCATCCTGTTGATCTCCCCCATTGGCAACCGCGAAGCTCGCTTTAACACGCAGCAAATCGCCTTCTCCTCCGCATCTCCGTTATGGCGACAGCTCCCCGCCCAATGGATCGCAGGATTCCTGGTGGTCCTCCTCATGGGAAGCGGCGCTGCATTGAAGTTCCTGATGAATGGTGAGGCGACCGGTCTGCTGGCCTTCCTCTCCGGCGCACTGTTCATCCCTTCGCTCGCTCTCGCACTTGGCGTATGGAGTGGCAGTAGCAAACCGTTCGAGATCGTATATATCTCGCTCTGGTATCTTGGCCCGCTCAACAAAGTCCCCGGGCTGGATTTCATCGGCGCCCAGACCGATGGACGGCCTGAATTTTTCATCCCGCTTTCGCTTGCACTAATTGCCTTCGCCTTTTTCGGGAGGGCAAGGCAGCTGCGAAATTGAGACATCCGAAATAGACAAAATGAGCGGGTATCGATCCGCTCATTTGATTTATGCACAAGTCATGGAAAGTTTCACCTGCCTAGGAAGCAAGGAACGCATGTAATGCAGCATACGTCTCCTCCGGCGCTTCCTCAGCAAGATAGTGCCCACAATTGATCGCATGTCCTTGCACATTCGCCGCCCACTCCCGCCAGATAGCCAGGACATCGTACCATTCGTTCAGTTTCGCCTGCTGTCCCCACAAAACAAGCGTGGGACAGGATATCTTTTGCTTGCCCCGGTCCGCCGCATCCATTTGTGTATCGATCGTGGCGGCCGCGCGATAGTCCTCGCAGATGGCATGGATGGTCTCCGGGTTGTGGACAGCTTCCAGGTAATCGGCAAGCGCTTCCGGATCGAATTTTTCCCTGCCTTTCCGAAAGTAGTAATTCTCCGGGTTGGCATTGATCATCTTCTCGGGAAAGTCCTCCGGCTGGGAAAGGAAGAACCAATGCCAGTAGCCCATGGCAAACTCCATGTTGGTCCGCCAATAAGCTTCCCCGGTGGGGATGATGTCCAGCACGGCCAGCCTGCGCACCCGGTTCGGATGATCGAGCGCCATGCGGTAGGCACAGCGGCCGCCGCGGTCATGACCCACTACAGAAAATTCATCGAAGCCAAAATACCCCATGAGCGTGATCTGGTCCATCGCCATAACACGTTTTGAGTAGGGAAAATGATCGGGGGTGGAGGCAGGCTTGCTGCTCTGGCCATAACCGCGCAAGTCCGCGGCAATCACTGTAAAATCCCGGGCAAGCAGCGGCGCGATCTTGTGCCACATCATATGCGTCTGTGGGTGTCCATGCAGAAGCAAAACCGGCGGACCGTCGCCACCGTGCCGAACGCGGATCACAGCATCCCCAATATCCACCATGGACAGCTTGAAACCCTCGAACATGGTACATCTCCTTTCAAAAGAGAGACTGGTCTTGGCAAACTTCCTTTGTTATCACAAAAGTACTATACTCAAGATCGTCGTATAAGAGACATCCGTTTCAATGTTTAAAGTGAAGAGGTTCAACATGTTGACTACATATAATTTGCTTATGATAGCAGCAAGCATTTTGCTTTTAGCAGTCAATTGGCTTGCCTTCCACGATTTTCGGGAAACGCACACCGTGCGCGATTGGTTATTGTTAATCGCTTCGGTTCTCGTGATGATCCAGTTCGCCAGAATATTTTGGAACCAAAATATAAGACACCGGTGAGCCGCACGTGGCAATACACGACCGATGAGTCAAAAGGCCCACTGATCAAACGTGGGCCTTTTTTATATCTCGCCGCAGGAATTATATAATTAATTCAATCGCAAACGGAATTGTTGCTTCGTGACGTTTACGCTCATATTCTGCTTTTTGTTTCCTTGAAAGAAATCAATTCCGGCATAGAACATGGATAAGATCAATTACTTACTTATTAAGTATACGGGATGAACCGGATTTACAGATAAATTTCAACAAAGGTGGCTTAAGTGCAGCAAAAGATATTCCCCTCACGTGAGAAACGATCCGCGATTGCCTTTTTTCTGCTTTCTTCTTTTTCTTCCCGCCTTCATTAACTTTTCGATCCAGGCTACAAACGGCTCGGGAGGCAAATATTCCACCAGCCCCCACGGCTGGAGTCCGCGCGAGGCAAGTACTGCATTAGCCGCTTCGATCCCTGTCAGGCAGGCGCGCTCCAAAAAGAAGGCCGGCGCAGGGTGCCTGACCCAGTCTCCTGCACAAAACAGGTTTTGCCAGGGAGTTTCGATGCCCAGATATTTTTCCCGCGGGCCGACTGCAGGCAGGGTATGAGTCTCTGGATTTCTCTGCAGATGCTGCCCGATGCGGTGGCCCTGCAGTTCGGGCCAGGCC
>JBLNAU010000098.1:0-5713 GCA_050259515.1 Syntrophothermus sp. | reverse complement strand
ATTTTCGACCGGGGGACCGATCGTGTATTTGGCCTCCGGGAACAGCTCGAGGACAGCCTGCGCCATGACGTGGGCAGCGGAGTGGCGGATTTTATATAGATGAGACTCTTCGTATTTTTCCTGTGCGACTTGTGACATTTTCGCTTCCTTTCTGTGTTGTAGTTGTTTGCCGCTTCTGCAGTTTTGCGCGATCCCGGAGAAGCGGCTCACCACGAAGTACACTAAGGTGCACTAAGGCTTAAAACAAAACTCGCCCGAACACGGGGCGAGAATTTGATTCACGCGGTTCCACCCGATTTATACCGCAGACGTTGAGATCTGATGGGTATATCTCTTGAGCCGATAACGGGGCCGGCCGTTCCACATACTGGTACGGGCGGACAGCTGTCCGCCCCTATGTTCTGTTTTACGCTCGCGGGTGGTTTTCGGTGGACATTCCTGGAAAAGGCTCTCAACCTGTGACCTTTTCTCTCTGTCAGGCATGGACCACGTACTCGTCCCGGTCAAAGCGATTGTTTGATTGTGACCGGATTATAAGCACTTCAATCCTAAACTGCAAGAGCACGATTGCTTAATGAACAAAGTTCCCATAATTTATGGGAACTTTGTGCTGAGTCGATTAATTTTATCCCCCACCCGTAAACAGATGCCAGACCGGTGGGAATGTGCCCAAAAGTCCGATCCCCAGCAGGATCAACGCTACGGTGGAGATAGTGCTGAAATTGACTTCCTTATTCTTCCACATGGAATGTAATACTATCCAGGACAGGAAGAATGCTAGGATGCCCAGCGTGGATTTACCGGACAGGGGACCAACGGGGTTATACCAGTTCAGTGCAGTACCAAAGCTTTCATTGACCTCCGAGAACAACACGATCAAGCCAAAGATTCCCGAGCCCAAACCGCCAGCAAGCAACGCAGCGGCAGCAGGTCCATTCGGTTTGTCATCAACTCTCATAGTCATGTTATTTCTCCTTTTCCTTAACGTACTGGCGCAGCTTTTGTAATAAAAGCGCCAAATAACCCGGCCGCTGCGGCAGCCAAGAACGATACGATAAAGAACATCATCAGCGCGCGGCGCTCCCCAACCTTCCTTGCCAGCGTGGGACCATAATAGGACACAACAAAAGCCACCACGGTTGCTGCAATCGGGGCCAGGAAGGCAACATGCTCTTTCCATTCCATACCAAATTCGTGCCATCCGGCAATCTTCTCATCTGCAAGAAGAAACGATCGCGGGAAATTCGCCAAATCCGCTGTTCCTTCGGGTGGCTTTGCCCGATACCAGGGATACACTATGTATGTTCCCGTTAAGACAGCCGCCCATGCAGAGAGAGCCAGTATCCAAACATAAGTTTTGATCACGTTGACGGTTCTCGTCATTCCTTCGGTCGTGAGCCATTCAGGTCGCATGGAGTAAACGCCATACAGAGCACCACTGAAACCCAACAGGAATATGAAGCCGAAAACCATACCATGGATCGTGGTCCATAGTTCACGTCCAGTCATTTCCATAATTAGCTCCTTTTCTTAACTTGGATAAGGGGTTCTGATTTCCTATACGTGTCATACCCTGATTTGCTATCGTTTTTATTAAGAGAAGATTAGAGAAAAATGATTTCGTGATATGCTAGTTTTATGAATACTCGTCCTGCCACCCCACCGGATGCCCTGTTACTCTCCCGCCTTTCCATGGATGTCCAACGGTTACATGCCGAACATCATCCTGGCATCTTCAAGATGCCTCTAAGTGAAGACTATGCGGTTCCTTTTTTTGAAGAGATGCTGGTTGACCCAAATGTTCATATCTTTGTTGCCGAGACGGACGGCCAGCCAGCTGGCTATATTGTCTGTAAGTTGATCGAGCGGCCGGAAAATCCGTTCACAACTGCAGCACGAACCCTGCTTGTCGACCAGATCTCGGTCCGCCCAGAGGCACGCGGGCAGGGAATTGGCGCGGCCCTACTGTGGCAGGCTGACCTGCTCGCCAGGGAATTAAACGTGCAAAGGATCCATCTGGATTCATGGGATTTCAATCTCAATGCCCATAAATTCTTTGAAGGTCAGGGATATCAGAAATTTATGTTCCGTTTTTGGAAACAGCTTTAAAGGAAAAAGTCCCTTGAATAGGGACTTTTTGTATGGGCGAGATAGGGCTCGAACCTACGACCTCTGCTATGTCAAAGCAGTGCTCTAACCAACTGAGCTACCCGCCCGAAGGATTGACATTATAACGAGGGCGGGCATTTTTGGCAATACAACTCTTAGAGAATCTCTGCCTAGTTGACCCGGCAGGCGATCAGGGTGATGTCATCGGCCAATAGAGCGCCCTGGGTAAAGTTGCTGAGAGCCTGGCGGAGTTTTTGTACCATCTCATTTGCAGATAATTTCTCATTCTGGCGGAGAACCTCCAGCAGCCTGTCATATCCAAATTGCTCATTGCCTTCCGGGTTGATGGCCTCCACAATGCCGTCCGTGTAGAGCAGCAGGATGTCTCCCTGGCTCAATTGAACGTCGTTGCACACGAATCGGAAGTCATCCACCAGGCCGATCGCCGGGCCGGTCGGTTTAAGCCAGGTCGCCTCCTGTGTGGATGGACGATACAACAGGGGAGGGTTGTGCCCGGCGCTGGCATAACTGAGCATGCGGGTTCCTGGATCCAGCCTGGCAAAGAAAAGTGTGACGAATGTGGTGAAGTTGATATTGTGCACATACAGGCGGTTGATCCGTTTCAGGACGTCCACCGGTGAGTCGGTTTCGGGTGCCAGCGTATGGAATACCGTCTGCAGGCTTGCCATCAGCATCCCGGCTGAGACCCCGTGGCCGCTGACATCCGCCACCACAAAGCCATGGGTGCCGTCCTCGAAGCGCAGGAAATCGAAGTAGTCGCCGGTGACGATCTGTGCGGGGCGGCTGAAGGCGGCAATATCATAGCTGGGAATCGATGGGACTCGGGCCGGCAGCAGGGCGCGCTGGACAACCTGGGAGAGCTCCAGCTCGCTTTCCAGCTGGCGAAGCTCCTCCTCTGTATAGTGTCCCAGACAGACAGTCGCGGTGAAGTCCATTTGCAGCAGCTCACTGTCGACAGATTCGTGACAGATCTCGCAAATCCCGTATGTGCCTTCCTCCATCTTCTCAAGGGAGGAGTCGATGACCTGCAGCTCTGCCTGTACGGCCATTTCATCGGCGGAACCCAGCTGGATTTGCTTTTCAGCCTCCGGAGTTGCCACCTGCCAGTTCTGGAGATTTTACTTCTTCTCCAGCAGGCCTTCACGAATGAGATTGATCACACTGGTCTGCATTTTTACTCTCTTTCTCTACCTCTACTCAGATGAAACGAATGTTCTAGGTCTTACCAAACACTTATCTTCTGCGGCTCAGGACGAACGTCATGCCGGGAGCTTCCATGGTTCCCATGAGGTATAATCCCCTTCGCCATGGCCCGACGTAAATCGCCTGAAGATATGTCCGTTGAGGAACTGCGGCGCCTGTTGATCGAAAAGCGGCGCGGCGCGCGGCGGGAAAGGCTCGAGCACTTTAAGAGAACTGGTCGTGTGGTGGACGTGGCCCCCGACGTTCTGTCCGGGTCGGCTGCGGTGGTGGAAACGGCCGAAGGGGACGGCGAACCGGCTCTGGTCCCGACGTCGAAACGCAGGAGATTCTTTGACCGCCTTCTGCTGGTCGTGGAGATCCTGGCAGTGGCGGGACTGGTCGGGATCCTGATCAGCGGGCTCGGCATCCTGCAGGATCTGAACAAGGAGGTCGCCTCCGCCCTGGTCCAGGAGACACTGACGCCCACGCCGCTGGTAATGGCGGTTGTACTCCCTTCCGGCCATACGCCGCCCGATGCGTTGGGCAATACGCGGCCCAACCTGGACGAGATCCCTGCCCACCTGCAGCCCATGGTCCAGTCGCTGGCGAACATTCCGGTTCCCACGGCGGCACCTGACCAGGCCATCCGCATTCAGATCCCGGCGCTCAAGATCGATGCACCGGTCGTGCAAGGCGATGGCTGGGAGCAGCTTAAAAAAGGTGTGGGGCAGAACATCGGATCTGCCAACCCCGGCCAGGACGGGAACGTCATCCTGTCGGCGCACAACGATGTGTATGGGGAGCTGTTCCGCTATCTGGATAAGGTGCAGCCCGGCGACCAGGTGATTTTATATAGCCAGCAGAGGCAATATACCTATGTTGTGGACCGCACGGCGATCGTGGAGCCGACTGCGGTGGAAGTGATGGCATCCACGGGAAGCCCAACGGTGACGTTGATCTCGTGTTATCCCTATCTTGTAGATAAACAGCGCATTGTGGTTTTTGCGCGGTTACAAAATTAAGGAGTTAGAAATGGCAAAAAGAACATCAAGGCGAACCTCATCGACATCTGTAAGCGTAACTTCAGCGGCGGGCTCGCGCGCGGCCGAGTTCAACCCGGATTACAGCATTGTGAGGAAGGATCTGGCTCGTATTGGGACGCTGGCAGGGATCTTCACCGCCGCGTTGATCATTCTGGCATTCATTATCAGGTAAGGGACCCCGGCTGGATCGACACGGATGCCTGAGCGGGTATGGAGCCTCCCTGTCGCATGAATGTTGAGATGAATCATGATGGGCGACCCACCGGGTCGCTCAATGATTTTATGGAACACGAGATCACACTTACCACATTAATTTATGGCGGCGATGCCATGGGACGGCTGGAGGACGGTCGTGCGGTCTTCGTCCCGTTCGGATTGCCGGGGGAGCGAGTCCGAATCCACCTGGTGGAGGAGAAGCGCGCCTTTGCGCGGGCCGAGCTGGTGGAGATCCTGGAAGCCTCGCCTCAGCGGATCACGTCCCGCTGCATTCATTTCGGACTGTGCGGGGGATGCCATTACCAGAATTTACCCTATGAAGAGCAGTTAAAAGCGAAGACCGAAATCCTGCGGGACCAGCTCATGCGCATTGGCCGGATCGAAAATCCACCCGTGCGGGAGATCGTCGCGAGCCCCAGCCCATGGAACTATCGGAATCATGTCCAGTTCCACCTTACCGAAGAAGGAAAGCTCGGCTATATGACGGCCGGTGCTCCTCGGGTGTTCGCCATCTCCGAGTGCCATCTCCCGGAGGGCTCGATCAACGCCATGTGGCCGCAGCTGGAGTTCGAGCCCGGCATGGATCTGGAACGTGTGTCCCTGAGATCGGGTGTGGACGAGGAGCTTATGCTGGTCCTGGAGTCCAGCTCCCCGGAGCCCCCTGAGCTTGAGATCGAAGCCGGAATATCTGCCACTCATGTCTTTGAAGAGAATACAGTGGTAATTGCGGGGAATGATCACGTCGTGATCCAAGTCCTGGATCGCAGTTTCAAAGTTTCTGCAGCCTCTTTCTTTCAGGTGAATACGGCCATGGCCGGCAGGATGGTGGAGCATATCCTTGCCAACCTGCCGGTTTCGCCAGCCGATACGGTACTGGATGTCTATTGCGGCGCCGGACTATTTAGCGCTTTCCTGGCCCCGGGATGCAAGCGCCTGATCGGAATCGAATCCTCTGCCTCCGCCTGTGAGGATTTTGCCGTCAACCTGGACGAGTTCGAAAACGTGGAGTTGTATGAAGGATTGGCCGAAGAGGTCATTCCCGATCTCGACGCGGCGCCTCAGATCGTTCTGGTCGACCCGCCGCGCGCCGGGTTGGAGAAGCGCGTTCTGGACGGCCTCCTCCGTCTGCAGCCGCGCAGGAT